>CANFWV010000002.1 GCA_947450695.1 Comamonadaceae bacterium | reverse complement strand
GACCGCGCTTGCGACGAGATCCAAGGGTTTTACTTTTCTGTGCCGCAATCGGCCTTTGACTGTGCCCTGATGTTGCGTGCTGAAAAGCGCTTGCACTGGGAAACACCCGCCAACGGCAACGCCAACAACGAAGGGCACTGGCGCACGCGTCAAGATGCCAACCAAGCCGACGCGCTGGTCCAGTCAAACTCGGCAGCGCCCAACTTTCTTAACCCTTGATATCCACGGCCAGCACCCGCTCAGGGATCTCCCACACCAGCAGCTTGGGGGGTGTCTGCTTGAAGGCGGGGCTGCGCAGGTAAGCACGCGCAGCGCCATCGAAATCACCACCATCGAGCGCAAAATTGCCAACCTGTCGGTGCAGTTTTTGTTCTAGAAATGGCACGAAGTTGCTGTTACGTGAAAAAGAAGTGCCCACCAGCGCGATGCTTGGCAGCTCAGCATCGCCGAACAACTCTGCATCACCTGCGTGACCTGTATGACCTGATTTGCCAGCGCTGGCAACCGCTGCATTGCGGACCATCTCAAAGCGGCTTTGCTGTGCCAACTCGGGCCGGGGCTGCCACCCGCTGGGCAGCCCATCCAGTCCCGCGAGTTTCACCAAGTCGCCGGGCCGAACGGCCGTGACACGATCCTTCAAACGCACACGGAATGCTGACGGCGGCACAAATCCCAAGGCCACCAACGCCCTGATGCGCTGCGCAACCAGTGCGGCTGCGGTCTCGGCACCGGCCTCCGTCCAATGACTGTCCGTGCGCAAAAAGGCTGGCTCGCCCTGGCGTTGCAGCGTGGCTAGCGCAGCGCTGAGGTCCAGCACTTCCACGCCGGCCTGAGCCAGCGGACCAGTCCATTGCTTGACGCGCTCAGCAAAAGCGGCTGGGCGCTGCAACGGGCCAAGATGCTCAGCCGCAATCCGGCTCTTGTCGGGCACCACCACCACCAGCAACTTGATGCCGTCAGCCGCAAGCCGCTGGCGCAGCTCAATCACTTGCTGCGAGCGGTTGGCGGCTGACAGTGCGGCGTTGGCATGCGACGTTAGCTCGTCCGTTAAAAACAACCAATCGCGCTCGCCCTCGCGCACCCTTGGGCCTAAGTCGCGGCTGACTTGCCAGCTCAGTCCACGCTCAATACGGGCGGCTGTAACCGGCAGTTCGGCTTTGGCCAAAGCATGCGCCAATTGCTGCATCGGCTCACCCACCATGAAGCTTGGCCAGTCCGACGTGATCGGTGCGAACTGATCGTGCAACCAGGCAGAGCCATTGCTCAACAGCCCCAACGCCAGCAAGAGCACGAAGCAACCGCCCGCCCAAGCATCGGCAGTTGGCAACAAGGCCGTGGTCGACGGGTTTTGCACTCGCTGATTTGGCAGCGCAGTGATGAGGGGAAACGTTGTGGTGTTCATCATTCGACTGATCTGGCCATCAAAATTGAAAGTAAAGAAACGGCACCGCGCCGCGGCTAGCGATCAGCGCATAAGAGAACAAAAATGCGGGCAAAGGCCACAGGCTGGCCAGCGTCTGCACTTGGCCTAAGCGCTGCTTAACAAGCCACGGTTGCAGCACCGGCAACACAACGCAAACAAGACCCAAAGCCAATGCCAAGCCATGCACGGGGCGCAGCAGCACCGCCATCGCGTCGCCAAAACCGGCGCCGTTGAAGCCCGCTTGACCGGCGTACATGCTCAGCGCCGCGTCAAAGGTATGCGCCCTGAAAATCGTCCAGGCCAACATCACGAACAGCAAAGTCAGCAGGCGCGACATCAGCTGCGATGGTGCTGGCCAACCGGCGTTGCCCCAAGCCCGCGCCACACACAAAGCCAAGCCATGGGCGGTGCCCCATAAGAGAAAGTTCCAGCCGTCGCCGCCGTGCCATAAACCGGCAATCGCCATCGTCAGCAGCAGATTCACATAGGTACGCATCCAACCCGCCTGATTGCCGCCCAGGGGGATGTAAAGGTAGTCGCGAATCCAGCTTGACAGCGACAAATGCCAGCGCCGCCAGAAGTCCTGAATGCTGACGGCAAGATACGGTTGCCTGAAGTTCTCCGGGAAACGAAAGCCCAGCATCAAGCCCAAACCAATCGCCATGCCGCTGTAGCCGGCGAAGTCAAAGAACAGCTGCAAGCTGTAGGCTAGGCAACCGGTCCAGGCATCTGCCAGCGAGGGTTGCGGCAAACTGAAAGCCAAGTCAACCACCGGTGCCAGCGTGTCGGCGATCAACACCTTCATGCTCATGCCGATCATGAATCGTCTCGCACCTTGTGCGAATTGCGGCCAATCGAAACGCCGCGACAGCAGTTCGCGTTTGACCCATTCGTAGCGAATGATTGGCCCGGCGATCAGATGCACAAACATCGACTGGTACGCACCAAAGCTGGTGAAACTGCGGTCTGCGGGCACGGTGCGCCGGTAGACGTCGACCAGGTAGGAGATCGACTGCAAGACGATGAAAGACAGCCCAATGGGCAAGACCACACGTTGCCAATCCGCGGTCATCGCACCGGGGCCCAACAAGGCATTGCTGAAAGTGTCCACCACGATGTTGGCGTATTTGAACCAGCACAGCAGCGCCAGATTCATGCTGATAAAAAAGCTCAACGCCCAGCCCCGACCCCGCCCTTCCACAAACCGATCGATGACCAAACCGCCAACCCAACCCAACATCGCCAGACCAATGAAGAGCAGCAAAAACGTCGGGCTCCACCAGCCATAAAAGACCCAGCTGCACAGCAGTAGCACGGCGTTGCGGCGGCTCTGTCCAACCCACGCATAGAGCAGCAAAAACAGCGGCAGGAACAGTGTCAAAAATTCAAGCGATGCAAAAACCATGCTGAAAAGTCCTCCGGAATAGTTGGTTCACTGGCCGAATGGCGTCGTGTAAGGGCTGACTGGCAGCGCCAACGGTTGGGTGACTGGCGCAAAGCTGTAACGCAGGTTCAATCCAGCCTTGAATTGGTGATAACTGCCACTGCCGGTGTTGTCACTTTGCAAGACGGCGTCTAGCAACCAATGGGGTGCAAGTTGGAGTTGCGCACTGGCTGCCAGTTTGTAGGCCAAGCCGGAATTACTGAGCGAGCTGGCGCCGGCAACTGACGACTCCTGGCTGTAGCTTTGGTAACCCACAGCACTTTGCAACATATAGCTGACACGACCCGAACGTTGCGCCCAGTTCAGCGGCACGGTCAACGCGTTGTACTGCTGCGGACTGAAGTAGCCGCCTTGCCCAAAACTGAAATCATTCTGATTCTTTTGGTAAGCCAGGTGGCTGAAATTCAGCCCGGAACTCAGTTGAAACTCAGGTCGCCGCAATACATCGACGTAACCGCCCCAGCCAAATTCGGTGCGCCCATTCGACACCACCTCATGCCCCGTCAGTTGCTGCCGGCCCAAGGCCGCCACCACACCAAAGCCGTCCATGTCCTTCACCAGTTGCAAGCGCGCGCCACTGGCCATCACCCCACCCCACGTCTTACCAGACGCGCTGTCACGCCTGCCAGCGAATGACAACAGGCTGTCGGTGACTGGACGTTTTGACACATCCACCTGATAAGTCAGCGAGCCAGAGCCATCTAAGCTGCCGTCCATTTTGACGCCACCGGTGAAGCTTTTGAACAGGAACCCGACAGGCGTGACGCCAGCGTCAACCGCCAGCCCACCGGACTTGTAGCCAAGCGCACTGGCAACCCCACTGGCCTTGACGCCGGCACCGGCATCCAGCGAAACGGGTGTCACTTGCAGCTTGAGCTTGCCGTCACCGACAGGCAAGCGCAGCTCCAAGGGCAGCTCAGTGGTGCTGAGTTGACTGCTACCCGGATTGCCACTGCGTTGACGGAATTGCGCACCCTGCAAAATTTCAGGGCTGCGTGCCTGCCGAATGTCGTTCAGCTCCGCATTCAGGTTGGGCTTGACCGGCTGGTTCGCTGCATCATCGGCAACCGCGACGGTCGATGCTGATGAGCGCTGCGCAAGCACCTTGGGCAAGGCTTGTTGCCAGTACTCTCCCGGAAGAGTCGGCCCTGCTTGCAGGTTGTTTCGTGGTAGCCAAGCCGGCCTGCCGATGTCGCTCAATGGGTCTGTATTTTCAACCGCAGCCAAGGTGACACTGGCCATCGCATCGGTAGCGTTCGCGGGTGCATTTTGCAAGGAAATTGCCCGCTCGAACAAGGCTTCGGCCTGCTTCAACTGACCCTGCGCTTGATACAACCTGGCCGCGGCAGCGATGACCTCAGCATCGTCCGGGGCCAACGCTGTGACCGTTTTCAACGCGGTGTCTGCCAGGTCGGCATCTTTCAGCTGAACCGCGATTTGCGCGGCACCCAGCTGCACCTGAACCTGACCAGGGTGCTGCAAGGCAAGCTGTTTGGCCAGCGCCAGCGCACCTCGCTTGTCATCAGAAGCCACGAGCCAGCGGACCTGCGCGGCCTTGGCCGCAACGTCACCGGGGCGCTGCATCAACAAGCCCTGCAGTTGCTCACTGGCAATGGCCATCTCGCCGCGTTCACGCAACAGATCGACCTGACGCAAATGAAGCGTGAACGTCAGGTCGTTGAGGCTCTTGACCTCCTCCTGGCTCAAGTTACTGGCCGCCAGTTTCTTCAGCACGCTCGCACTTTCAACGTCTTGCCCCGTGCGCAGCAGCAAGCCGGCATATTGCAGCCAGTCGGCCGATGCCACCTTCTCGTTGCGAACCATCTGCTGACGCAACAGGGTCAGTCCACGATTCGGGGCGCCGGCGTCGACATAGGCGCCGGCGAGCACGCCCACCAAGTCACGATTGCCGTCAGTCCAAGGTTCTGCTTGGGCCAGTATCGCCAGCGCCTGCGGCTTACGATTCTGCCGCGCCAAGCTCACGGCTTGCGCGGCCTGGTACTGGAGCCAGCTGCGTTTTTGCAACGCCGCGATCTGCTGGTTGCGGTCCTTTACCTCGATGCGATCCAGCGTGCTCAACGCAGACCGGAATTGCCCGCGTGCAGCGGCAAAGTTTGCACTGGCGTAGAGCGCTATCGGATTGTCCGGCTGGCTCGCCAACAGCCCATCGATCAAGCCCCTTGCTTCACTGGCGCGGCCCTGTTGCTGATAGAGCTGGGCCAACTCCCAGCGAATCCAAGGATTTTCCGGATCCACGCTCATGGCATCTTCAAGCGTTGCCATAGCCAGCGCCACCTGGCCACGCCGCAGCGCCGCCTTGGCCTTGCCGCTGACCAACGCTGCGCGCAGCTGGTTCATTTGGGTGACGCCGCCGAGTTGCGCTGGCGTCAACCGTTCGATCAGCTTCAGCGCCTCGACAGGCTTGTCCGCTGTCGCCAGTACCAGAGCCAAACCCCGCAAAGCGTCGGTGTCGCCGCTGTTTCGCGACAACAACTGGCGGTACATTTTTTCTGCTGCATCGAACTCACCGGCGTCTGCTTGCAATGCAGCGAGCGCCAGCTCGGCAGCGCTTTGCGTCGGGTCTAGTTTGATCGCCTGCTGCAGCAGGCTACGCGCGCGCGCAACGTCACCCTCCCGCTGTGCCGTGGTGCCCTGCTCGACCAGCCCGAGGTAACGCGCCGTCTGTAAGGCCTTGCTCCAACTGCCGCCATTTTTTTGCTGAGCACGGGTTAGCAAGGTTTGCGACTCTTCCAGTCGGTCTTGCCGCATTCGCACCAAACCCAGCCCGCCCACGGCATCCATGTCGTTCGGATGGGTCTTGAGTCTGGTCAGGTATTCGCTTTCGGCCAGCACCAAATCACCCTGTTCAAGCGCCTTCAGTCCAGCGGAGACCTGCGGGTTGACGGATGTGAGTTCGCTAGCCCGCGCCTGCACCTGCAGCTTTTTGACACCGGCGGCGCGCAGTTCGCGAACCTCACTGTCATCCGGATGCAGCTTCAGGAAAGTATCAAACAAGCTCAGCATGTCGGGTTTTGTCACGCCCAACCAGACCAAAGCCAGCTTCCAATTTTCAGTGGCCTGGTCGCTGACAGCTGGGTTCAAGGCCAAGCGCGACAGTCGCTCAATACCCTCGACGCGGGTCTCGTAGCGAGGCGCCTCTGCACGGGCCAACAAAAAGGCCAAGTTCATTTCAATATGCGGGTCTTTAGGCGATGCCTTCAACAGCCGCTCTAGGCCTCGGCGAGCCTCTTTCCAGCCGGTGGTGGACTCGCCAACGACGCGGTAATACTCGAAGCCGACATCCCCTTGCGGCTCTTTACCCTGAAATGCGGCCCGGTACTGGGCGATGGCGGGCTCTATTTGCTTGGACTCATACAGCTGGCGTGCCTTGTCCAAGGCCCTGGGGCCATCACCCGTGCGCAGGTGGATATCTTGCTCCAGCAATGCCACATAGGGACTGTTCGGATCGAGCACGCGCAGCCGCGCCAACAAGTCGGCCGCGCTTCGCTTCAAGTTGATCTCCACTTGCGCCAGGCCGTACAGCGCGCGCGGCTCCGAGGGGTCCAGCTGGGAGAGCTTGCGCCAAGCTTCTGCGGCGCGTTCGTTGTTGCCCTTGGCTTGCCAAAACAAACCTTGTTCAAGCAGTGCCTTGCTGGCCGGCTCTTGGGCCATGCCGACCTGACAGCCGAGGCCGAGCAGCAAGCTGAGCGCTAGTGGGTGTTTGTGGGGGAACATGTTGTTTGCCATTTCAGTTGCACCTGTCCATTGCGAAGAAAGTGAAAGCGGTTGTCAGTCCAGCCGAGCCCGAACAGGCTCAGCACGTGGTCGTAATAAGGCGGCGGGCCTTTTAAAAGCTGTTCTGGTGCCAGCGACTGCGTCAACGATTGGCGAGCGCGCGCGGCTTGTTGCGTCATGGCTTGCGCCGAACCGAGCATCGATAGATACGGCAACAAGGCCGCCGAAAAACCGAAGGGTCCAACACCACGCCCAAGACCCGTGTTCAGGTCAACAACTTCGGGGGGAATAGCTTGCAACTTCAAGGCGGTGTTCATGCCCATCAAGGCCTGCTTCAGCGGTGCAGCCAGCGGGTCGGTGGCGGATGTCATGCCGGACCAAAGGTAAACGCGTATCGCGTCATAGCTGCCGATGGGCCCCGTCACCGGGTCTTCCGCAAACTGTGGCTGATGCTTGGGATCCGCGCGATAACCAGTCCAGTCAGCAGCAAATCCTGCTTGACTCGCCGCAGCGGCTAACCTCACTGTGTTGGCGGCAACATCGGCCCAAGGGACTGCTGGCGCCTCCAACTCAAAACGACGCAATAACGGCAATGGCAGGTAGCTGGCGTTCAAGCGCCAGCTGCCGTCGGTCTGCACAAAACCAACAGGGCCAGGCAACACCATCGCACCCAGTGCGGGCAATAAAACCAGCTCTCGCTGCGAGATGGCCTGCAACATCCGCTGACCATCACGCTCGTAATCGCCACGCTGCCAAAGCCGCCCGGCTTCCAGCAAGGCGTAGGCAAACCACATGTCGGCGTCTGCCGCTGAATTGGCGTCTAACACGCGCCAATGTCCGTCCGCAGCCTGACCCCAAGACCAAGCCGGCAGGCCGTCCGCCCCGTTGACCATCAAGTTCTGCTGCGACCAGCGCCAAATCCGCTCGAAGGCCTCACGGTCGTTGGCGACAAGCGCAAAAAACATCGCGTAAGACTGCGCTTCTGAGTAGCTGTCGCGCGCCGTATTGCTGGCCGCCAGCACGCGCCCATTGGCAGCGATGAAGTGCTGCCTAAAGTCTCGCCATTGGGGCCAGTCTTGCGTTGTACAAATGGCGGGCGGCGTGCTGGCGCTGGCCAGTGACAAAGCCAGCACGCCTAGGCCCAGGCTCGCCCTCTTCTGCCAGACCAACACGACCTTGCGCCATCGTTCAGACATCTTCATACGAGGCGCTTTTTGGCGATGCGCTTCAAGGTGGCACGAAGCATGGCTGCCAACAGCATGGCACTGACCAAGCCGACGGCCAAAAACAGCGCTAAGTTTTCAGACAGTCGCCAACGGAGCTGCGTGAGCCATGACAAATGACCGACGTAATACACCGAATTTCCGACCGCCGATTCAACGGATTTATCCTGAATCACCGACACAGCGCCCTTGATATAACGGGCTAGCCCATCCCCGTCAGCCATGGCCAGCAAGGCTTGGTTCAAATCATCCGGCTGAGCGCCCCAAAGTAAAACCGCGCTGCGACCACGGGCCAGCGGCGACTCAAAACCAAGCAATACCGCGCGGGGCGTCGAACCCTCCAACAGCCCTGCGGTAGGCGGCTGTGGTGCCGCCACCGCCGATGTCAATGCCCATTTGAAAGGATTCACATCAAAGCCAAAGAGCTTGAAGCTTGAGGTGTCATCGGGCTGAACCGCCATGAAGTGGCGCCAGCTTGTTAGCAAGGGCTGGTTGTCACCCGTCGCAATTAGCAACAAATCCTTGTCCGAAAATTTGTCAATCTGCCCCGCACGGGCCACGCTCACGGCGATCCCCGGATAGCCGGTTGACTGACCTAGGCGGCCCATCAAATCGAGGTAGGTTGTGTACTCTCGCAGACTGGGTGCATCCGGCAAGATCACCGCGGTTTCAGACAGGTCAGCCAACCGCGTGAAGGGAAATCCGCTGTCGTTGAAAACCGTCAAATTAGGCATCGCCAAGTAATGCGAATAAGCAGAAATATCGATCCAAGAATCTGGCTCAATTGCACCGTGCAAGTTGTCTGCAACGGTGTCGCCGCATTGACCTTCGCTGCTGTCGGCATACTTGAAATTGAGCTGCAACTGCGACTGATGAGCAAGCGTGTACATCGGCACGTTCAGCCGGGTTTCCAACGGCTGGCTTTTGTCAGGCAACAGCGCCGTCAGCATGGGGAGCACAGGCAGCAGGCTGGACCAACGGTCCACTGGCAACAACGGCACGCTTTTCACCAGTTGCTCATTGAAGTTCACCAGCAACGAGGAATTGGCTGAATTGAACGGTTGCGGCGTGTAGCGGTATTTAAGAGAAACCGGGATGCCGGGGTCGTTCCAACGAAACAAGTCAGGCGGCAGACGCATGTTCAAACGAATAGCGCCAGGGTTGTGACCCGACACCGTCATGGCTGCGGGATTGCTCATGTCAGAAAATTTGACTGGCCGATGGCTCGCCAGCCAATTTGGCGCATCGTAAGGCTGCCGCTCTGCCACCTTGCCTTGTGGTTTGACCCACATGCTGCGCCCCACCAACGCACCCGTTCCGAGGGTTAACGCCGCAACGGCGACTCGCAGTTCGTGGCTATCCTGCCCGCTGATGAGCAACAACTTGCCATCTGGATCGTTGGGGTTGCTCACCATTGAAAGCATCGGCCCAGACACAGCAGGCCTGGCCATCCCGGGCCATGGCAACTGGCCTGCGACAAAGACAACGGCATGGCCTTTGGAGGGAATGGTGTTCAGTGACGCGGGAAAATTCGCACCCCGATAACCGGCAAATGCACCGAACCAAGATGACACAGTACCCGCAGCTTCCAGCATCTCGTTGTCGACCGTGCCGACAAAGACAAACGGCAGTTGCAGTTGACGTGCATCGCGCCGGTCCATGAATGGGAGTGGGAGCGTACTCAAATCACTGTTCAACGTGACGGGCTCAGACGTCACTTCCAACGTGCTCATGTTGCTGATAGTGGCCCACAGACTCGAATGCGCAGGATCTTCACATTTCACTGACTCACGGCCAACCAGTTGGAAGTCAATTTTGTTGTATTCCGTGAGGAATCTGGGTGGCAGATCAACCACCTGCATCACCGCGGAGAGCGACATATTTTTGGGTATCTCAAGGCTGCCAGCAACTTCACCGTTGACCAACACGTTGATGTGCGAAACATCCGACAGCAGTGCGGGTGAATACGAAAAATTGAGCTTTAACCGAGCCTGTGTCACCACCTCGTCAGCACGTACGTTAAAGCTCACACCGTCGCGACCGGCGGCACCGCGCAAAGTGATCGGAAGCCTGGCACCCAACTGCTTTAACGTCAACGCATGGTTAGAGGCGACTGAGGTCTGAGCCACCACCACGGGCTTCACTCCGGGCTTGTGTGGTGAATTCTCAGCGTGTAAAGGCAGGGGCAGAACCACCAGCAGATAAAGCGTGACGATTACTTTTGTCCAGACATGAGAGCCAAGGCGAGGCATGGCGGTCTTGGAAAGTAGAAACATAGTCATTTCCCAAAAATATTCAAGACGTTTTATGGCCGAGAAATCTGGCGACTTTGCTCAGACTCGCATTCAAGAAAAGAGGCACGATATTCTGTAATCCGTGGGTAAAAATTCCTCTCAGTGAACGCAGTAACCGGTCTTGCGGGCCGCGCCCCCAGGTTGTCGCCCAGTTATCCGCGCGTGAAAAAGTCATTTGAGTCAGCTGACGTTCCTGCACCAATGTGAGCTGCTCAAACGCCAACTGGAGGGTGCGGCCTGAGGCCACCACCGTGGCGGGAAATACGAACTCGGTTTGGCCACGAAAAAGCGCCAATGTGACGTCGGTTCCTATCGCCATGTCCAGCGCGTGCGGCAGTGTCAGGCCAACGCTTTGGGTTGAGAAAGAATGGGTTTCACAGGCCAAAGTCTTACCATTGGCAAAGACCAACGAGGCGGGAATGACAGCCTTGATATTGGGGGTCGCCCACTCATGACTCTTTTCGTAAGCGACCCCAATGCTGGCACCGATGATGACGATGTTGTAAACCACCCAAGCCAGGTTAATGAGTGTTGTCGTCGCACTGACCTCACCCCTGACCAACAGGAGCACGCCAGCCACCAAACCCAACACGTTGAACAGCATCAAAACAACATGGGGTCTGGCGATTTTCCAATCAAAAAAGTCATCGCCTACAAAACTACCTTTGGCCGTGACATTGAAAACACCCGATTTGGGGGTGACGAGTGCCCGCACAACAGGTGCCACGAGATACCAAGCCAAAACGGTCTCGTAGACCTCATTCCAAAATGAATGACGAAACTTCTTTTGTATCTTTGAATTGGTAATGTTCGACAACAAAATATGCGGCAAGGCATAGACCAGCACCATCAGCGCGGTCGCATGAAACACCTCCGCGTTAAAAAACAAAAACGCCATCGGTGCCGTCAAAAAGACCAAGCGCGGCAAGCCATAAAAGAAATGCAACAGGGCGTTCAGGTAACACAAACGTTGACCAAGACTCAAACCACGACCCAACATGGGGTTGTCCACACGGAAAATCTGAGCCATGCCGCGTGCCCAGCGAATGCGCTGGTTGATGTGCCCCGACAGACTTTCAGTCGCCAAACCCGCCGACATGGGAATACCCAGATAAGCGGTGTTGTAACCGTGGCGACTCAACTTGAGGGCGGTGTGGGCATCTTCTGTGACCGTCTCAACAGCAATACCGCCGACCTCCAGCAACGGTTCGCGCCGCAGTACAGCGCAAGACCCACAGAAAAACGAAGCATTCCAAAGGTCATTACCGTCTTGCACCAAACCGTAAAACAAATCTCCTTCGTTGGGCACATCACGGAATGTTCCCAAGTTGCGTTCGAACGGATCTGGCGAATAGAAAAAGTGCGGCGTTTGCAGCATCGCCAGCTTGGGGTCACGCAAAAACCAGCCCATGGAGACTTGTAAAAATGAACGCGTCGGTATGTGGTCACAATCGAAAATTGAAACATACTCGCCGGAAGTTTTCATTAATGCAGAATTAAGATTGCCCGCCTTGTAATGAATATTATTGTCACGTGACAAATACTCAATACCAGCAGCTTCACAAAACTCTTTGAATTCTGATCTGCGACCATCATCCAAAAGATAAATTCTCAATTTATCGGCGGGCCAGTCTAATCCCTGCGCAGCAAATACGGTCGGCTTCACAATGCTGAGAGGCTCGTTGTAGGTCGGTATAAATATATCGACAATTGGCCATTTTTCTAAATCTGGGGGCAAATCAACCAGCTTGCGCTCCAGTGGCCAAGCAGTTTGCACATAACCGAGCAGCAATACACACAAGGTATACAACTCCGCAAACACCAATCCCCAGCCAAAGAAAGCATCCACCATGTTGTCAAAGCCAACCGTTTCAGTCAGACGCCAATACATATAGCGCAAAGATGCAGTAACCGACAAAGTGATCATGGCAATCACCTCGAGCCGACCCCAAGATAGCCGTCGCAAGACAAGCACCGCAATGAATGCGGCCAACCCGAACATCAGCTGCTGATTCAATTCGAGGGGCATCGTGACAACCAGTACAAAACATGCAATTGAAATCAGTAGCAATAGAAATCTTGCAACTGAACCTAGAATTTTGACTAAATTATTCAATGGGTTACCGTGGCGACCGCCATTAATTCTTGCAAGTTTTCGACAACGTTAGTGATGTCACGGGTAGCGCGGCAGGTTTTGTCGTAGTCAATCACGGCCTGCCCCCAAGCGACCGCCTCAGGTATTGATTGATCGTGATGAATGATAGAAAAATAGTTTGAATCTATAGATTCACGTATGAGATCAGTCATATCACTGTTCAGCCCTCGACTGCGGTCGACCTGATTAGTGACGATCATATGACCCATGAAATCTGGTCTGCTATAGCATTCCATTTCAATTTTTTTAATATACTTATTTGTCGTTGCGAATGAAGCTGCGTCGGGCAGCAAAGTCAATACAACGACATGACATGCAGCAAATGCCTGCTGCTGATAAACCGATGCACCTGGTGGCGTATCCAGCAAGACATAAGTGTCCTCTGGTAACTTCAACAATTTAAGCTGCGCTAATAAGTAGTCGTTGTTATCTGCCAGTTTGCTTTCAAAAATGACTCTGTCGCAATCGTTGATCAAGCCGTACGGTAAAACCGTGTCTCCTTGCTCCGACCACCACATCGCACTCCGCCAATCGTCACTTGACAAGGTTGCGCGTGAAATACCGTTGAGATGACTTACTGGAAGACCAAAATGCAGTCCAAGCCCATTTTGAGGGTCCATATCAACACAAAGAACTGAATGTCCTTGCCTTTTCAAGCCAACGCTGAGATTGGCGCAAAGCGTCGTTTTCCCAACGCCACCTTTGCCTGATGCGACAGCTATGATTTTCATACTCGGCGCAACTTCAACAAATTAGCGTGTTGGCCATCGGACCGATAACCCCCTTCAAGTCGGCTGAATAGACTGGCTAGCTTTTGGCCTTCGTTGGGCGGCTTGGCTTGCGTTGGGATTTTGAATGTTTCCCGAGCATGCTGCTTGGGTATCTCAACTCTATTCAAATTATTAACGGTAGTGACAGTAACATCAGAATCTACTATAGGACTGGATGCTTGAAAATCATCATCTACACCAGGCATGGACGACGCTACAACGCGCATTTTTTTAGGCGTTGATGCTTGCATCGTTTTTTTAATGACCTGCTCATTGACTAGGTCTTTAACCCGCTTTCCATCAATGTCCGTGTCAAACTTTTCACCAACCAAGACCGGCGGTATCTCTCCAGGCGATGATGCCATCGCCTTAATAACTGGCCAATTTCTTTTGGCCATCTTCAACTGATGTTCGTTGTTGACAATCTCTTTGTAACTCTCAGGATTAGCTTCCATGAGGCTGTAGAGTTTGCTTATATCTGTCGTGTAAGTCATGATTTATCCTTGTTTCCAATTCGGAGAATATATTAATTACAAACCTAAACAGTATTCAATACTTCCAAATTCATCAGCTTCACTTGCTTGCGTCACGCGCAATTTATCGCCGGCACCCATCCGACTCATCCACTGTTGGTAAACACCTTCTAAAAAACTGGATACCCAGTCATCAGAGGAGTCACTGAATGCACCATTTGTCAATCGTCCGTTGGTTGAACTGTGATGGGTGATATGAACGGTATCGCCACCGTCTCTTAACTCAACCCAGCCCCAGTCCATGTCGGCCCAAACAGAACACATGAATTTCTCATAGTCATCCAATGTTTCGCCGTTAGGCATATTGGTTTGACTGGCAAATCTGTACCCAATGCGGACCATCATCGAGCGCAGTTCATCCTTCGACTCTTGGCTTGAAATCTCCCGCGCTGTTGCGGCCAACAAATTGCGCCAATGCCGTGATGTTTGACGCTTAACTTTGTAATCAATATTTTTCGTAGACAGCATGAAAGTAGTTCCTATGAATATCAGCAAGTAATGACGTTGATATATCGAGTCAGTGCCGGTTCAGTTTTTCTGACGCCTCGGTCACACCTCGCATACCGCCCATGAGTTGCGCTTCGAGCAACCCGACCAGGGTGCTTGACGTCACTCACGCTGTTATTACAGGTTAGGCGACGTTTCAAGTTGTTACGACATTGCAAACTCGGGTAATATTTGCCATGAACCAGACTATTCCGTTCACCCTAGACATCCTGGTGGTGGCCGACAACGCCGAATCGCTTCTCGCGCTGCACGCCCT
The DNA here is from genome assembly GCA_947450695.1 of Comamonadaceae bacterium. Classification (GTDB taxonomy): domain Bacteria; phylum Pseudomonadota; class Gammaproteobacteria; order Burkholderiales; family Burkholderiaceae_C; genus Polaromonas. The sequence continues at coordinate 115,565 of CANFWV010000002.1, read as the reverse complement.
GGTGGTGGCGTACGGGCACAAGGCGAGCACAGCCCGGAGCGGTAGCGAGGCGCTTGCAAAAGTGCAAGACCAAGAACCCGACGTCGTGCTGATGGACATGCAGAGGCCAGACTTTGACGGTTTTGAGCTCACGCGCCGCCTCCGCTTGCTGCACGCAGATCACTTCATGAAGGTGCTCATGGTCTTGCCGGTACAGGGCGATGAGCACGTCATCCAAGCGCTTGAAAGTGGTGCTGACGCTTGCGTGCACCGACCGCTCAATGCCACCTTGCTTGGCGCCAAGTTGAGACACCTCGCAGGTTGTCAGCGGCTGCACTCCGGCTTTGCTCGCTTAGCTCAGCGTCACCTCGACATCGTTGACAACATCGGTGACGCGGTGATCACGCTGGACGCGAAAGGTCACATCAAAGACATGAACAGCACTGCGCACGCGCTGTTTGACACGCGTACCCATCTTGAGCATGTCCTGCCGATGAGTGGCGTCGATTGCCTGAGCCTGCTGGGCTTGTCGCTAACAGACCTCTTGAGCCAGCGTGAATGCAGGGTGCGGCGCGCAGACGGCAGCGTGATGGCGGTCGATGTCAACTACAAAGAATGGCGCGAAAACGGCCGTGTTCTCTACACGCTGGTGTTGCGCGACAAAACCGAACGCAACGCCATTGAACTGATGCAAAACGAATTCCTCGCCACCGTCAGCCACGAACTGCGCACGCCCCTGACCTCGGTGCTAGGTGCATTGGGTCTATTGGCTGGTGGTGCGGCGGGCAGTTTGCCTGCCGCAGCCATGCAACTCGCCACGGTGGCGCAGCGCAACGGCAAGCGCTTGTCGCGCTTGATCGACGACATCCTTGACCTGACCAAAATTCAGAGCGACCAGTTTGTTTTGCACCAGCGCATGCAGCCGGTCGGGCCGCTGCTGCAAGAAGCGATGCTGGCCAGCCAGGCCTATGCCAGCAGTCTCAGCGTGCAGTTAGAAGCCGAAGGCATCGACGACTATGGGGACACCGAACTCCAGCTGGATACCGATCGGTTTTTACAAGTCCTGGCGAACTTGCTGTCGAACGCGATCAAACACTCACCGGCTGACGAAGTGGTGCGGCTGACGCTGGAAGTGACCCCGTCGGCACTTCGCGTCAGCGTGATTGACCGAGGTCCGGGCATTGCTGCGGGCTTTCACAGTCAACTGTTCAAGCAGTTCTCGAAAGCGGAGGGTGACAACCGCGGCGGGCAAGCCAACACCGGACTGGGTCTGTACATCAGTCGCTTGTTAATCGAACGCATGGGCGGGGAAATAGCCGCCGATGCACCTGGTGCGCTCCGAACTGTCGGCGCGTCATTCAGCGTCACGCTCCCGCTCGCACACCGGCCGACCCCGAGCCCCGTTGCCGCATGAATAAACTCAAGCGCGTGATGTGCGTCGAAGACGATCCCGATATCCGCCTGTTGGTTGAGCTCAGTCTGGGCACCGTCGGCCAACTCGACGTACTGTGTTGCGCTGACGGCAGCGTGGCCTTGGCCAGCGTCACCGCCTTCGCGCCAGACCTGGTGTTGCTCGACGTCATGATGCCCGGGCGCAGCGGCCCGGAAGTTTTGAAAGCGTTGCGCAAAATGCCGGTCATGCGAGATGTTCCGGTGGTTTTTATGACGGCCAAAGCGATGCCCGCTGAACTCGAGTCACTGCTGCTGCTTGGCGCCGCCGGACTGATCGTCAAGCCCTTTGACCCGATGACGCTGGCGCGGGATCTCCAACCTTATTGGGAATACGGTCGTGGTGCACGATGACGCTAAGGCTGCGGCGCTAAGCGCCAGCTTGCCATCGCGTTTTGCGGCCTTACAACGCCACTTCATAGAGGGTTTGCCAGCGCGCTGGTCAGCCATTGCGCTGGCCCCAGGTGGTAGCGACGCACAGCGCGCTGAACTGCACCGACTCGCCGGTGCCGCGGGTTCATTTGGCTATGTGGCGTTGGGTGAGGCGGCCCGTGTCGCGGAGTGTTGCAGCGATGCTGGGATCAATGAAGCGTTGTCTAAATTGCAAGCGCTATTGCAAGAGGCGATCAAAGGCAACCCAGTCAACTGAGCCAACGCCGCGTCACTCCAAGCGGCGTAATTCCGTCGCTGCGCTCGCAATGACGCAATAGTGGATGGCCACCGGGCATCTGGACTACATGAATCAGGGCATTTAACTGCCCGTTAGCAAGGCAACTTGCCCCCCTAAGCAGCTCCCGGCCGACTTATCGTTCATCTGTTTTCAAAATTTGAACACTTCAGATGCATCACTTTGAATTGAACCACCGGATTGAAGCCAACGACGTTTTGGTGATCGAACTGCGCGTTGAAAAGCTCAATGCCGACAACGCCCCCGCCTTGCTTCGTGCCGTCAAGCCCCTGCTGGCACGCTGGCGCAAAGTAGTGCTTGACCTCGCCGGGGTGCAATTTATCGACGGCATCGGCTTGGCGGCACTGCTCTCTTGCACCCGGTATTTGAAGACGGTGCAAGGCCACCTCCACTTGTGCGAGTTGTCACACACCATGAGCCAACTTTGCAAGCTGATGCGCCTGCACCGCACTTTCACAATTCACGCCAGCTGCGCCGATGCCGTGCAATTCTTTGAAGGTTCACAGTCCTGACACAACTCGGTCGATCTCTTGCCTTGTAATCAAAACAAGCCCACAAGACACCCACACTGAGGAGTTTCCTTTGATCAAAAAAGCCATCATCTTGGCCGCCGGCCGCGGCACCAGATTGCATCCGCTCACCGCCGACACACCGAAACCGATGATTCCTTTGCTGGGGAAACCGGTGATGGAATACATCGTCGAGCATCTGGTGCGCCAAGGCATCCGCGAGATCATGGTCAACACTAGCCATTTCGCGCACCGCATTGAGCAGTATTTTGGCGATGGCCGGCGCTTTGGCGCGCACATTGGCTACTCGTTCGAGGGCCATCTCAAAGACGGCCAGATCGTGCCTGAGCCGATGGGGTCCGCCGGTGCGCTGCGCAACATTCACAACCTCGGCGGTTTCATTGACGACACCACTGCGGTGCTGTGCGGCGACGCTGTGGTCAATATCGAACTGCAAGCGGCCGCCGCCATCCACCGTGCGCAGGGTGCGATCGCCAGCGTGATCACCCGTGAGGTGGCTGAAAAAGACGTCTCTAATTACGGTATTGTGGTGACGAATACCAACGGCCGCGTGGCGTCATTTCAAGAAAAACCAGCACCGCAAGAAGCCTTGTCGCGCCAGGCCAGCTGCGGCATTTACCTGATTGAGCCCGAGGTACTGCCGCATATTCCGTCGCAAGGGGTGTATGACATCGGCAGCGAATTATTTCCTTCCTTGGTCCTCCAGGGTGTGCCTTTTTTCGCCCAGTGTCACGACTTTGAATGGCTAGACATTGGCCGTTTAGCGGACTACTGGCAAATTGTTCAACGCATGATGCAAGGCGGCGTCGCCGGTGTGGCACTGCCTGGCCAGCAGGTGCTGCCAGGCGTGCGCGTTGGCCTCAACACACGGGTGGCCTGGGACTCTGTGCGCATTGAAGGACCTGTGTTCATCGGCTCAGGCAGTCGCATTGACGCCGGCTGTGTGCTGCGTGGGCCGGTGTGGATCGGCAGCGGCTGTCACGTTGAAGCGGGTGCCGTGGTCGAGCGCAGCGTGCTGTTTGACTACGCCAGAGTCGGCGCAGGTGCAACCGCCCGCGAGGCGCTGATCTCAGGGGCCTACTGCGTGTCGGGCAATGGCCATGTGGAGCAAGCCGCCAACTTGCCGGTGAGCCAACGCTGGTGGGGGGACACGCGGCAGTCGCAGCCCCTGTCGGTGTTGAATCCGCGCGGCGTTAACGCCAACTGGCACAACTGACACACGCTGCATCGGCAAGAAAATTAACCGGCTCAAAGCGATAATCAACGCTGCACACAAAGGCGACAGTTCAGCACAAGTGCATCGGTATGCCATTCAATTTTTTAGAGACCTCTTGAGCCATCACCTTAATCTGACACACCGCATTGAAGTCAACGATGTCTTGGTGATTGAACTGCGCGTCGTTAAGCTCTGCGCCAGCAATGCCCATGCATTCCGCCAAGCTATGAAGGCCCACATCGCCATACCGCGCAACATCGTGCTCGACATCGCAGGGGTTCAATTCATCGACAGCATGGGCCTGGGTGCGCTGCTGGCCTGCCTCCAGAAAATAAAGGTCTTAAACGGCCAATTGCATCTGTGCGAGCTGTCGCAGACCGTGAGCCATCTTTTCAAGTTAATGCGATTGCACAACACCATCAAAATTTACGGTACATGCGCCGACGCCGTTCAGGGTTTTGCAGTTTTACAGTCCTGACACCCGAAGATTTAAGTAGGCAAATCAACCCGTTCAAAGCGGTAACCCACACCATACACGGGTGACAGCTTCCAGCCCTTGTTGCCGTCAAGACTCAGCTTCTTGCGCAGCCGGCTGATGTGTGTGTCGACAGTGCGGGTGTCGACGTCGACGTTGATGCCCCAGATTTTGTTGAGCAAATGGTCCCGCGACAAAAGCTTGCCGGGGTTCTGAAACAGATAAGCCGACAGGTCGAATTCTTTCTGAGTCATGGTCACGGGTTCGTCGTCGAGCGTCAGCCGTTGGCGGGTGATATCGATCTCGAAGGCACCCATGCGCAACACAGGCAAGCCGCCAGAGCGCACACGCCGACCCAACGCCGCCACCCGAGCCAGCAGCTCCAAATGCTTGAGCGGCTTGACCACATAGTCGTCAGCACCCGCCTGCAAGGCCTGCACCACGGTTTCTTCGTCTTCAAGAGCCGTCACCACCAGCACCGGCACATCCCAACCCAGATTGCCACGAACCCAAGGCAGCAAGTCTGCGCCAGTGCCGTCAGGCAGCATCCAGTCGATTAACAGAAGGTCAAAGTGCTCTTTCTTGAGCGCGTCAAGGTAGTCGGCGGCCGTGCCGAAACCCCGCACTGAGTGCTGCGCGGCTTCTAACCAGAGGCTGATCAACGCAAGTTGGTCTGGGTCGTCTTCAGCGATGCCGATGTGCATAGTGTGTTCAGTCTGTACGGCCGAGAATCGGCTGCCGAGTATACGTGACGGTCCCCGCGTTATTTCACCGGGCAAGCAGCTTGGTAGGCCGCGCTTGCAATGTCTTGCGGATACGCCCAACACAAGCGCGCCAGGTAAAAATCGGCGTCGGCACGCTGGCCCGCCAGCAAGGCGCTGTTGATGAGTTTGGCCACCACTTTGGCCTCGGGCGAATAATGCAACACGCTCAGCGCCAAAGCCTGCATGGCCGGTGCGTTGGCGGGCGTGACATCGGTCGTGAGCAGCGTTGCAAACCGAACTTGCGGTGCGAACAACCAAGAGTTTTCCGCCTTGGCCAAGGTGTCCTCTTGGAAGACTGACCAGCGTTTGTCGGCCGGTATAAACAGTTGCGTAACGCGAACGTAGTCAAAGCCGGCGTAGCCTAGCGCTAGCAAGGCTGCTGCGGCAGCAGAGACGCGCCACGAAACGTGGGACTTTTGACCGACCTGTTTGACGGGTGAGTCGCTCAGCGGCCTCGTTTGCCACAGCCACACCACGCACAGCGACAGCGCCAATTGGAAAGGGCCGTACCAAAGTGGAAATTCCAACAGGCTGTGCAGGCCGATGACCGCCAGCACGGCCCACGCCATTTGGCGCGCTGGATCGGTGTCGCGCCAAGGTGCCGCACGGTGCACGGCCCAAGCCAAGCCGGCGCACATCAGCACGGCTGCAGGGATGCCGAGTTCCACGGCCACATGCATCGGCAAGTTGTGTGCGTTGCCCAAAATTTCGGTGAAGCGCGAACCGGGGTAAGCGGTGATGAAGTGCGCATAGTCCAGCTCGCCCCAGCCCCAGCCGAACCATGGCTTTTGCGCGATCAGCGTCAGCACGTTGTCCCACAGCACGCGCCGGCTGTCGCCGCCGGTTTGCGCCAGGCGCCCCCATAGGCCCTCAATGCTGATGCCGGTCGCCAAACTGAGGAGCCTTGGCAGCAGCAGCACAGCGAGGGCATACATCAGCAGTGCCAACACAGCCAGCCACGCGAGCGGCCGACGGCCGGCGCGCTGCCACCACAGTGTCAACACCAGCAACAACGCCCATTGCAACAAGCCGGTTCGGGAACTGCTGGCGGCGTTGCCCAGAGCCAGCAACAACGCGCTGGCGTAGGCCCAGCCGGGCAATGGCAGCAGCTTAACCAGGGTCCAGTGAGTCGACGTCTTGCAGGTTACCCTTGCCCGTAATGTCACACACGCCAACAGCGCCACCAGACCGATGCTGGTGAGCGTGGCGAACTGGTTACGCTGGCGCAGGTTGGCAAAGGCTTCGCCGGTCAAGGTCGGGCTAAGCCAAGGCGCCAATGCAGACGCCACGCCAAAGTACTGCAGCAGGGCCAGCAGGCTGCTGATGAGCGCGGCTGCCAACCAAGTTAGCGCCAACAAACGGGCGCTGACCCGGCCCCAGCCCAGCGCGACCAGCACACCACACACCGCCGAGACCAGCCAAGGCCACAAGTTGGGCGTCGGCCCGGCGGTGTAGCCATTCAGCCAAGGCAAGACAAGGCAGACGGCCAGTAAAACTGACGGCAAGGCTTATTTGCAGCTGGCGGGGAGGTATTTGGCGTCGAGCGGGTTGGTTGTACCGGCCGCGCATGTCCAAACCAATTGACCCGTTGACTTGGTGAGCTTTCCTGTCAAGGCCAGTGTCTTGTCGGCCAAGCGAGAGTCATTCAGTCCGGTCACCGTGATGACACCCTCTTGTTCTTCTGCCTCACCCGTGACAAGCGCGTATTCAACCGACTTCACGTAGCCCGAAGTCAGGGTATTTTGCGCCGCCTGCTCCGCAGCCGTCGCCAAGCCGATAGAGACCGGCATGTCACCTTTGAGCTGCACGCTTTCCGTCACCGCGATCTTCGCTGGCGTGGCCGCCAACATCAATTCGGACACTTTCGCGCGCACGATGTAGTCCTGATAACGCGGCAAAGCCACTGCGGCCAAGATGCCGATGATCGCGATCACGATCATCAGCTCGATCAGGGTGAAACCTTTGGCACTTTTTGGCAGGGAACGATTCATGGAATACCTCCTTGGGAAATGATGGGCGAGAAGCTTTTTAGCAGCTGTACAAATGAAGAGGAGGAGTATCGACCATGAACGCACAAAGCACGGCCTGAGCCGTGCTTTGCATGGGTTCGAGAGGCAGAAAAATCAGGCAGCAGCGTCGTCAGAGTGCGACTGGCTCATCCATTTGCCCAGCCCAACGACCAACAGCGCACCGACAATGCCGGCGATCGTGACCGACTGCTCGCTCATCACGCCCAGGTAGGTTGTCACGGCCGGGTCAGTCAGCAACATTTCGCCAGCCAGAAAGCCGAGCAATGCCGCGCCGATGGTGATGATGATCGGGAAGCGCTCCATGACCTTGGTCAGCAACGTCGCGCCAAAAATAATCAAGGGAATGCTGACCAGCAAACCGAGCACCAGCAGCGGCAAATTGCCCTTGGCTGCAGCGGCAACCGCCAGCACGTTGTCCAGGCTCATCACCAAGTCGGCGATCAAGATGGTGCGAATGGCCGCGGCCAGGCCGTTGATTTCTTTGCCGTCGCCGTCGCCTTCTTCTTCACCGCGCAGCAGATCAACGCCGATGTACACCAGCAGCACCGCGCCAACGACTTTCAGGTAAGGCAAGGACAGCAGTTGAATGGCGACGATGGTCAGCACAATCCGCATGACGATGGCGGCGGCACTGCCCCAAAAAATGGCTTTGCCGCGCTGCGAAGGTTGTAACGTGCGGGCGGCCATGGCGATCACCACGGCGTTGTCGCCAGACAAAACAATGTTGGCCAAAACGATGGAGCCGAAAGCGCTCCAAAAAATAGGCGAGGCGAGGTCTAATCCGAAAAACATGGCGAGCTCCGTTGTTATAAATTTAAAAAGCGTTTGGCACGCTTTTTTTGATGACTAAAGAGTGTAGGCCCCAGCAGGGGACAGACCCGTCCGTATTAGCCCTTACGCCCGACTGACACCCCACTCTCCCCCAAAAAAAACGGGCCCGTCAGGCCCGTTTCGGTCAGCGTTGGAAGCTTTGCTTAGAGCAAGGCTTTCAGCAGCTTGGCCATCTCAGATGGGTTGCGCGTGACCGTGAAGCCGCAGGCTTCCATGATCGCCAGCTTGGCATCTGCCGTGTCGGCGCCACCAGAGATCAGCGCACCCGCGTGGCCCATGCGCTTGCCGGCCGGAGCCGTCACGCCAGCAATGAAACCGACGATCGGCTTCTTCATGTTGGCCTTGCACCACAGAGCCGCTTCGGCTTCGTCCGGGCCGCCGATTTCGCCAATCATGATAACGGCGTCGGTGTCTGGGTCGTCATTGAAAGCGCGCATCACGTCGATGTGCTTCAAGCCATTGATCGGGTCGCCACCAATGCCGACGGCGCTGGACTGACCCAGACCGATTTCGGTCAACTGAGCCACCGCTTCGTACGTCAAAGTACCGGAACGCGAGACCACACCAATGCGGCCTTTGCGGTGAATGTGACCGGGCATGATGCCAATCTTGATCTCGTCAGGCGTGATCAGACCAGGGCAGTTAGGGCCGAGCAACAGCGTACGTTTGCCGCCAGCGGCTTCTTTGGCTTTCATGCGGTTACGCACTTCGAGCATGTCACGGACGGGGATGCCTTCGGTGATACAAATAGCCAAGTCAAGGTTGGCTTCGACAGCTTCCCAGATGGCAGCAGCAGCGCCCGCAGGCGGCACGTAAATCACCGACACCGTGGCGCCGGTGGCGCTGGCGGCTTCAGTGACGTTGGCGAAAATTGGGATGCCTTCGAAATCTTCGCCGGCTTTCTTCGGGTTCACACCGGCCACGAAGGCGTTGCGGCCATTCGCGTAGTCACGGCACATGCGCGTGTGGAACTGACCGGTTTTGCCGGTGATGCCTTGGGTGATGACTTTGGTGTCTTTATTGATATAGATGGACATGGTGTTTTCCTTCGGCTTTAGGCTTTGGCGCTAACGGCTTTGACGGCGGCTTGCGCGGCGTCGGCCATGGTGTTAGCGGCGATGATGGGCAGGCCCGACTCGGCCAGCATTTTCTTGCCGAGATCTTCGTTGGTGCCCTTCATGCGCACGACCAGCGGAACTGACAGGTTGACGGCTTTGCAAGCGGCAATGACGCCGTCGGCAATGGTGTCGCACTTCATGATGCCGCCGAAGATGTTGACCATGATGCCCTTGACTTCAGGGTTCTTGAGCATGATCTTGAAGGCTTCGGTGACTTTTTCAGCTGTTGCGCCGCCGCCAACGTCCAAGAAGTTGGCCGGCTCGCCGCCGAACAATTTGATGGTGTCCATGGTGGCCATGGCCAGACCGGCGCCGTTGACCAAGCAACCGATGTTGCCGTCGAGGCTGATGTAAGCCAGGTCAAATTTGCTGGCTTCGATTTCGGCTGGATCTTCTTCGTCCAGGTCGCGGTACGCGACGATTTCTGGATGACGGAAAAGCGCGTTCGGGTCAAAGTTGAACTTGGCGTCCAGTGCCATCAGCTCGTTTTTGCTGTTGCGGTTCAGCGGGTTGATTTCAACCAGCGACGCATCGGTCTCCATGTAGCACTTATATAGCTTCTGGAAAATGTCGACGGCTTGGGCCGTGGACTCAGCCGGCAGACCGATGGCGTTGGCGATTTTGATCGCTTGGGCTTCGCCCAGACCGGTCAGCGGATCGATGAACTCAGTGATGATTTTCTCGGGCGTGGAATGAGCCACTTCCTCGATGTCCATGCCACCTTCGCTCGACGCGATGAAGGCCACTTTTTGCGTCGCGCGGTCGGTCACGAGGGAAACGTAGTATTCCTTCTGAATGTCCGCACCGTCTTCGATGTACAGGCGGCGAACCTTCTGGCCTTCAGGGCCGGTCTGGTGAGTCTTGAGCTGCATACCCAAGATCTCGCCAGCAATGCGCTTGACGTCTTCAATGGTTTTGGCAACCTTGACGCCGCCGCCTTTGCCGCGGCCACCGGCATGAATCTGAGCCTTGACAACCCACACCGGGCCGCCGAGTTTTTGTGCGGCTTCGACAGCCTCTTGCACGGTGAATGCAGGAATGCCGCGCGGAACGGGCACACCGAATTGACGCAAGATTTCCTTGCCTTGGTACTCGTGAATTTTCATGAAATAACTTCCAGGAATCAGTGAAGGGGGCCCCGCCGCATGACCTGATTGGAAATGCAAGTTTGTTGCAGATCCTCAAAAATGAGGCTTCAGCGGGTTCTGAACTCGACAGCCAACGACTGTATCATGCTGCAACGCACCATAATTGCGCGTAACTTACACCCCGTTTTTTGAGGAAATTCCATGGCCAAGGTCTTTATTGACGGTGAAGCGGGCACCACGGGCCTGCAAATCCGCGAACGCCTGCAGAGCATGCCTAACATTGAGCTGGTCAGCATTGCACCTGCGCTGCGCAAAGACATTGACGCCAAGGCCTCGTTGATGGCCGGCGTCGATGTCGTGATTTTGTGTCTGCACGACGACGCCGCACGCGAGTCGGTGGCCGTGATCGACGCGCTGGCCCTGCGCTCTGGCCAGCCGGGCCCGAAGATTATTGACGCCTCAACCGCACACCGCACCGCCCCCGGCTGGATCTTTGGTTTTCCGGAACTCACCGCCGGCCAAAAAGCCGCTGTACAACACGCCACCCGCGTCTCCAACCCTGGCTGCTACGCCACCGGTGCGATTGCACTGATTCGTCCCTTGGTGGACGCCGGCTTGTTACCTAAAGACTATCCATTGGCGCTGCCCGCCGTGAGCGGCTATTCAGGCGGTGGCCGCAGCATGATCGAAGATTACGAAGCGGGCACGGCGCCTCTGTTTGAGGTCTACGGGCTCGGGTTGGCGCACAAACATCTGGCCGAAATCTCTTGCTACACCGGACTCACACGCCGCCCCATCTTCATCCCCTCGGTCGGCAATTTCCGCCAAGGCATGTTGGTGCAACTACCCCTGCACCTTGACTTGTTGCCGGGCCGGCCGACGGCCGCCAAGCTCGAAGAAACGCTGGCAGCACACTACGCCGGCAGCGAATGGGTCACGGTCGAGCCCGCCACCGCGTCTGGCAAGCTCGACGCCACCGCACTGATCAACACCAACAAAATGGAGTTGCGTGTCTTTGGCAATGAAGAGCACCGCCACGCCGTGCTGATCGCCCGGCTGGACAACCTGGGCAAGGGTGCCTCAGGCGCGGCGGTACAAAACCTCAAGCTGATGCTCGGACTCTGAGGCTCACATGAGCCGTGAGGTCTCCCGATACAATCAAAGGCTTATTTGAGCAGTGCCAGCGGGCCCCGGCGCCCAAGCGCTGCTTGCGTTTTTTATTCACCTTTGTGGAGTTTGCCTGTGTTTATTTCTTCTGCTTTTGCCCAGACCGCCCCAGCTGCAGCCGACGCTGGCGGCATGATGTCTTCGCTGACGAGCATGCTGCCACTGGTGCTGATGTTTGTGGTTCTGTATTTCGTCATGATCCGCCCGCAGATGAAAAAACAAAAAGAGCACCGCGCCATGATTGACGCGTTGGCCAAGGGCGATGAAGTCGCGACCGCTGGTGGCTTGCTCGGCAAAGTCACCCAATTGAGCGACGGCTACATGAGCCTCGAAATCTCCTCCGGCGTCGAAGTGCAAGTGCAACGCAGCGCCGTCGTCCAAGTGCTTCCAAAAGGCACGGTCAAGTAATTTCTGCGAAACGCCCCCCACGCGAGGGGCGTTTTACCCGCGCCAGTTCTGGCCTTTAGCTCTTCTGAAAACCACCCCATGAATCGTTATCCGGTCTGGAAGTACGCGGTCATCGTGATCGCCTTGCTGATTGCGGCGCTGTACACGCTGCCTAACTTTTTTGGCGAAGCGCCAGCGGTCCAAGTCTCCAGCCTAAAAACAGCTGTGAAACTAGACACCGCCACGGTCTCGCGGGTCGAGCAAGTGCTTAAAGATGCGGGCCTCGTGGCCACCCAGGTCAGCCTTGACGGCACCTCGGTCCGGGCACGTTTTGACGCCACCGACAGCCAGCTCAAGGCCAAGGACGCGATCGAAAAAGTGCTGATCCCCGATGCGACCGACCCGACCTACGTGGTGGCCCTGAACCTGTTGTCACGCTCGCCTGCTTGGTTGACCGCGATCAGCGCCCGGCCGATGTACTTGGGTCTGGACTTGCGCGGTGGCGTTCACTTCATGCTGCAAGTCGACATGCAAGCGGCACTGACGAAAAAGGCCGAGTCCTTTGCCGGTGATTTGCGCCTGACGATGCGCGAGAAAAACATCCGCCACGGCGGGATCAGCCGCAATGGCCAGAGCATCGACATCCGCGTGCGGGACCAAGCCACGCTTGACGCCGCGAGCGGGCTGATTCAGGACCAGTTTGCCGATTTGCAAACCAGCACCGTGCCGGAAGGCGGCGAATTCAAGCTCATCGCCAGCATTCGGCCCGAAGCCGCCCGCCGCGTGCAAGAGCAAGCGCTCAAGCAAAACATCGTCACCCTGCACAACCGGATCAATGAACTCGGCGTGGCCGAACCTGTGATTCAGCAGCAAGGCCTTGACCGCATCGTCGTGCAATTGCCCGGCGTGCAAGACACCGCCAAGGCCAAAGATATTCTGGGCCGCACCGCCACGCTGGAAATGCGTTTGGTCGACGAAAGCGCTGAAGGCCGCGCCGCCGAAAGTGGCAGCGGCGTCGTGCCATTTGGCTCAGAGCGTTTTGCGGGCCGTGACGGTCGCGCCGTGATTGTGAAAAAGCAGGTCATCCTGACGGGTGAAAGTCTGACCGACGCCCAACCCGGTTTTGAATCGCAAAGCCAGCAGCCCAAAGTCGACCTGACCGTGGATGCCAAAGGTGGCCGCATCATGCGCGACACCAGCCGCGAAAACGTCAAGAAGCGCATGGCCATCGTGCTGTTTGAAAAAGGCCGTGGCGAAGTGCTGACGGCCCCCGTGATTCAAAGTGAGCTCGGCAACCGCTTCCAGATTTCCGGCTCCATGACCGTCACCGAAGCCAACGACTTGGCGCTGCTGCTGCGCGCCGGCTCACTGGCCGCGCCGATGGACATCATCGAAGAGCGCACCATCGGCCCGAGCCTGGGCGCCGAAAACATTTCCAAAGGATTTAGCAGCGTGATCTGGGGCTTCCTCGTGATCGTCGCTTTCATGGGCGCGTATTACATGCTGTTCGGCCTGTTCTCCGGGCTGGCGCTGGCGGTCAATTTGCTGCTGCTGATCGCCGTGCTGTCGATGCTGCAAGCCACCCTGACCTTGCCCGGCATGGCCGCCATGGCGCTGGCGCTTGGCATGGCGATTGACTCCAACGTGCTGATCAACGAGCGCGTGCGTGAAGAACTGCGCAACGGTGCCTCTCCACAAGCGGCGATCCAAGTCGGCTACGACCGCGCTTGGGCCACTATTTTTGACTCGAACATCACCACGTTGATCGCCGGCTTGGCGCTGCTGGCCTTTGGCTCGGGCCCAGTGCGCGGTTTTGCCGTGGTGCATTGCATCGGCATTCTGACCAGCATGTTCTCCGCCGTGTTCTTCTCGCGCGGCTTGGTGAACCTTTGGTACGGACGGCAGAAAAAACTCAAAACCGTGTCGATCGGCACGATCTGGCGCCAAGCGCCTGACGCTGCGGCCGGCGACAAGCCAGCCCGCAAATCGCTGCCTTCGGCCCACTGACACAGACCAGACAGAAAAGAGCCCACCATGGAGTTTTTCAAAATCCGCAAGGACATTCCGTTCATGCGGCATGCCCTGATTTTCAACGTCATCTCCTTCGCAACTTTTGTGTTGGCGGTGTTCTTCTTGTTTTCGCGCGGACTGCATTTGTCGGTGGAATTCACCGGCGGCACCGTCATGGAAGTCGGCTACACGCAAGCCGCTGACATCGGCAAGGTGCGCGATACCGTGGCCGGCTTGGGCTTTGCGGATGTGCAGGTGCAAACCTTCGGCACCGCCAGCGATGTGATGATCCGCTTGCCGGCACAAGAAGGTGTGAGCACGGCGCAACAAAGCGAGCGCGTCATGACGGCGCTGAAGTCGCAAGATGCGCAGGTGGTGATGCGGCGCAATGAATTTGTCGGTCCGCAGGTTGGCAAAGAGCTGGCGCAAGACGGCCTCAAGGCGCTCGCCATGGTGGTCATTGGCATCATGATTTATCTGGCGATACGCTTTGAGTGGAAATACGCCGTCGCGGCCATCATTGCCAACTTGCACGACGTCGTCATCATCCTCGGATTTTTTGCCTTTTTTCAGTGGGAATTTTCGCTGGCAGTGCTGGCGGCCGTACTCGCCGTACTGGGCTATTCAGTCAATGAATCCGTCGTGATCTTTGACCGGATTCGCGAGAATTTCCGACGCTACCGGAAGATGCAAACCCGCGAGATCATCGACAACGCGATCACCTCGACCATCAGCCGCACCATCATCACGCACGGATCGACGCAGATCATGGTGCTGTCGATGCTGCTGTTCGGTGGCCCAACGCTGCATTACTTTGCGATGGCGCTGACCATCGGTATCTTGTTCGGTATTTACTCGTCGGTGTTTGTGGCGGCGGCTATCGCCATGTGGCTGGGCATCAAGCGCGAAGACTTGGTGAAGTCAAACACGGGCAAGAAGGACGAAGACCCGAACGATCCGAACGCGGGTGCAACGGTCTGAGGCGACACACTTCACTCATCAAAAAAGCCGCAGTGATGCGGCTTTTTTTCTTTGTCAAAGGTATGTGAGTTGAGTAGCTCAGTGCGCCATCCGAAAGTCGGCATCGTCGCAGAGCTCGTCGAGCACCAGCGCATCGGGCTCTTCGCCGATGCTCCAGTAAACCATCAGCACGATGATTTTCAGGTCGTCAAGATCGAGCGGAAAACCCGGTGCGGCCATGGCACGGTCCATGACGATTTCACGCATGGTGGGTGGCAACACGCCGGCAGACTCCAGAAAGCACACAAAGCCTAAGGCCTCGGCGCCCAGATGGTCTTGCTCTGCCACCGAGTACACACGCAAGCTGTCGGGGGACTGCGGCTGCATCAGCACGGGACGCTCGGGCAGCACACCGATGCCCTCCTCGCTGACGCCGCCGACGCGGGTGTTGTGAGCGGCCACATGCAGGCCGCCAAGCCAAGCGAGTGCCGCTTCAATTTCTTCGGGCTCGAAACCGGCGGCCGTGAGTTTGCGGCCCAGCTGACGGGGCTCCGGACAGGCGTCGCCTTGCCAATAATTCTCGTAAACGTAGACCAAAACTTCAAACATATGCCACCAATATAACGCAGTTGGCAGCAACTTTTAAGCGCGACGTTCAGGTTTTTCAAGGCGCCAGCTCAGGCACATGCCATGCGCACAAACGAGCCCCCCGGCAGGCGCGCCACCTCACCGCAGAGTTCCAGCTCAAGCAACTGGGCTTGCAGTTGAGCCGTTGGCCACCCGGTGCGAGCCTGCAAGATGTCGAGACTCGCAGCGTCAAAACCCAGCGCCTTGAGTAAGGGGTGTTCAGCTTTGGGTTCCGGCGTTTTTTCTGGTGTTTCCGCAGCGGCAAAGGACAGCGGCAGAAGCAACTCTTCCAACACGTCTTGCGCCGACTCAACCAGCTTTGCGCCCTGTTTGACCAACTGGTGACAGCCACGTGATTGCGGCGAATGGATGGACCCAGGAATGGCAAACACCTCTTTGCCTTGCTCAGCGGCGAGCCGTGCGGTGATGAGCGAGCCCGACTGCAAGGCGGCTTCTATCACCAGTGTGCCGTGGCTCAAACCCGAAATGATGCGGTTGCGCCGTGGAAAATTGGCCGTCAGCGGCGGCGTGCCCAGCGGAAATTCACTGATGATCAAGCCACGTTCGGCGATACGGTGGGCCAGGTCCAAGTGTCTTTTCGGATAGACCCGGTCAAGGCCTGTGCCCACCACGGCAACGGTGTGACCGCCGCCCATCAACGCGCCGTCATGCGCTGCACCGTCGATCCCGAGCGCCATGCCCGAGACCACACACCAACCGGCCTCGCCAAAGCTCTGCGCGAATTGCCGTGCATTGACTTCGCCTTGCGGGGTTGGATTTCGGCTGCCGACCATCGCCAAGCAATTCAGCGCCTCCAAGGTCACGCCGGCACCGACCTTCGGCACCAGACTGCCAAGCAAGAACAACATCAGCGGCGGATCGGAGATGTTGAGCAGGGCGGCCGGGTAAGCGGCGTCGCCCAAGGTGACGACACAGCGGTCGTCACCTTGGGCCAGCCAGTCGAGTGTGCTTTTCCATTGAGGCTTCAGTTCTTCAGGCTCTGTCTGGATCGCGCTGACCAGACGCTCGGAGCCGACTTCACGCAGCGCCACGGCGCTTTGCTCAAAAATCGCTGGCGCTGATCCAAATGCGGCCAACAACTTGCGTGCGGACTCGTTGCCGACGCCAGGCGTGAGCAACAAGCGCAGCCATGCCTGAAGCTCAGCCGTGTCTTGCGCGCTCATATGTGTGCCTTTTGGTGGAGCAGCCAATGTCTAACGGTCATCATTAACGCCTTAAGAGTAATTACTAAGATAATATTTTTATATTATTTGAACCAAATAACCCATTCAGCCTACTTATCGCAGGTTGAACAATCTGACCGAAAATAGGCACCCATTTCGAATTTATCTGCTGACTCTCCCGATGACCCAACTGACCATACTTCGTTACCCTGATTCGCGCCTGCACACGGTGGCCAAGCCCGTGGCGGCGATTGACGCCCGCATCAAACGCTTGGTGAGCGACATGTTTGAGACCATGTACGAGGCGGCGGGCATTGGTCTGGCAGCCAGCCAAGTCGACGTTCATGAACGTTTGGTGGTGATTGACGTCAGCGAAAAACACGATGAGCCGCTGGTACTGATCAACCCCGAGATCACTTGGGCCAGCGAAGAAACTCGTCTGGGTGAAGAAGGCTGTCTGTCCGTGCCCGGCATTTATGACGGCGTCGAACGCTCGATCGCCATCAAAGTCAAAGCGCTAGGCCTTGACGGGCAACTGCAGACGCTCGAGGTCGAAGGCATGTTGGCCGTCTGCATTCAGCACGAGATGGACCATTTGATCGGCAAAGTGTTTGTTGAGTATTTGTCGCCTCTGAAACGCAACCGCATCAAAACCAAACTGATCAAACAAAAGAAAGACGACGAGCGCGACGGGGAGCGCTGAAGCGCCCTGCGGAAATGCGCCGGAGGTGCGCCTCTAGAATGACCGCATGCGCGTTATTTTTGCTGGTACCCCTGAATTCGCCCGAGTGGCTTTAGAAAAATTGCACTGTGCTGGTTTTGACATCGCACTGGTGCTGACACAGCCCGACCGGCCCGCCGGTCGCGGCATGAAACTCCACGCCTCGGCGGTCAAGCAGTGGGCCGAAAGCCATCAAATTTCCGTCGCTCAACCGCGCAGTCTGCGCCTTGATGGCAAGTACCCTGAAGATGCCGTAGCTGCGCGCGCGGCCATCGAAGACGCCAGAGCCGATGTGATGGTGGTCGCCGCTTACGGCTTGATCTTGCCGCAATGGGTACTCGACATGCCACGGCTAGGTTGTCTGAATATTCATGGTTCGGTCTTGCCACGATGGCGTGGTGCAGCGCCTATTCACCGCGCCATTGAAGCCGGTGACCAAGAGACCGGCGTGACCATCATGCAGATGAATGCAGGTCTCGACACCGGCGACATGCTGCTGCTGGAAATGCTCCCCATCGGCGCGCACGACAGCACAGAAACGCTGCATGACCAGCTCGCCGAACTCGGTGGCCAGATGATCGTGAAAGCGCTTGAATCAGCAGCCAGCGGTGGCCTTCACGCCGTACCGCAGCCGGCCGAAGGCATCAGCTACGCACATAAAATTGACAAGCGCGAAGCCGCGCTCGACTGGACGCAACCGGTCGCCACACTGGAACGCCGCGTCCGCGCCTTCAACCCGTTTCCGATCGCCTGCAGCGCCCTGAACGGCGAGACCATCAAATTCTGGCGCGCAGCGGTATTGCCAGATGTGCGACCACCTAGCAGTGCGATTGCCGGTCAGGTGTTGGCCGCCAGTGCTGAGGGTGTCGACATTGCGACGGCAGACGGCGTGTTGCGCATCACCCGCCTGCAAAAAGCCGGCGGTAAACCGCTGGAAGCCGCAGACTTTTTGCGCGGCTTTGAGATTCAGCCCGGCCAACGCTTCAGCAGCGCCCCCCCGATTGCCGCGGCATGACAGCCCTCTACAAACACCCGGAATTTCGCAACGGTGCACGCGACATGTTGGCGCTGGCGCCTGGCATGGCCGCTTGGGGACTGATGACCGGCGTGGCCATGATCAAGTCGGGGATGAGTCTGGTCGAAGTGTTGATGATGGGACTGCTGGTGTTCGCCGGCAGTTCGCAGTTGGCCGCGCTGCCTTTGATCGTGGCCGGCGCACCGATGTGGGTGGTGTTGGCCACCACCTTGTGTGTGAATCTTCGCTTCATGGTGTTCAGCGTCCATCTGCGAAGCTACGTGATACACCAGAGTTTCTGGCGTCGCCTGGTCAGTGGTTATTTCACGACTGACCCGACCTATGTGCAGTTCACCAAGCGCTTTCCGCACCCCGCAAGCGACGCCGTCGGCAAGCGCGCCCAAGAAGCCTATCTGGCGGGCAACAGCGCGCTGGGCTGGGTCAACTGGATGGCAGCCAGTCTGCTGGGCATCGCACTTGCAAACTCCATCCCGGTCAGCTGGGGTCTGGGCTTCGCCGGCATTCTGGCCTTGATGGGCATCATGAATTCGCTGGCCACCACCCGCTTGCGCGAATTGGCTGCGGTCGTGGCAGGCAGCGTCGCTGTGGCCACGTATGCCTTGCCGCTCAAGCTCAACATCATCGTGGCCATTGTGCTGGCCATCGCGGTCTGCCTGATGCTTGAAAAACCCATGCTTGCAGCCCACGCCATCCAAGTCAAAACGCCGACCAAAGAACCATGAACAAGACCGATCTTTGGACGCTGGTCACCATCGTCGGCATGGCGCTTCTCTCCGTCATCACACGCTGCTTCTTTTTTCTGTCAAGCAACCCTTGGGCGATGCCCGCATGGCTGCAACGCGGACTGCACTACGCGCCTATCGCCGCGATGGCGGCCGTGATCGTGCCAGAAATGGTGATGACGCAAGGCCACTTGATCAGTACCTGGCAAGATGCCCGACTTTTTGCGGTCGCAGCCGGCTTGGCCTGTTTCTACTGGAAGCGCAGCATGTTCGGCACCATCATCGCCGGCATGGCGGTGTATTTGCCACTGCACGTCGGCCTCGGTTGGTAGCCACTGGGACTCTTTACAATTCAGCGCGAATCGACCCGTGCTTTTGCAAGCACGCCTCACCCCCGATACCCCAAAGAGACACCATGAATTTCATCCGTTTTTCTGATCTGTGCGCCAACGGCCAAGCGACGGGCCAACGTGTTTTTATCCGTGCAGACCTGAACGTGCCGCAAGACGACAACGGACGCATCACGGAAGACACACGCATTCGCGCCTCGATTCCGTGCCTGCAGATGGCATTGGATGCTGGTGCCGCCGTGATGGTGACGTCCCATTTGGGCCGGCCCACCGAAGGTGAATTCAAAACCGCCGATTCACTGGCGCCAGTGGCTCAGCGTTTGGCAGAACTCATGCAGCGTGAAGTCCCATTGGTGTCCGACTGGATCGATGGCGTCGACATCAAACCCGGCCAGATCGTCATGCTGGAAAACTGTCGCCTGAACCGCGGCGAGAAAAAAAATGACGAGGCACTGGCACGCAAAATGGCAACACTCTGCGATATTTTTGTGCACGACGCTTTTGGCACGGCGCACCGCGCCGAAGCATCGACCTACGGGATTGCGCAATACGCCAAAGTCGCCTCCGCTGGCCCGTTGCTGGCCGCTGAGATGGACGCGATTGCCAAGGCGCTGTCAAACCCGCGCCGGCCGCTGGTGGCCATCGTAGCCGGCAGTAAAGTGTCGACCAAACTGACCATTTTGAAAGCCCTCGCCAACAACGTTGACCAGCTGATTGTGGGCGGCGGCATTGCCAACACCTTCATGCTGGCGGCTGGTTTGAAAATTGGTAAAAGCTTGGCCGAAGCCGACCTGCTGGACGACGCCAAAGCCGTCATCGTCGCCATGAAAGCGCGCGGCGCTGAAGTGCCGATTCCGACCGACGTGGTCACAGCCAAGAGCTTTGCCGCTGACGCACCCGCCACCATCAAAGCAGCGACCGATGTGGCCGACGACGACCTGATTTTGGACATTGGCCCCGACACCACCGCACGCTTGGCTGCACAGCTCAAAGCCGCCGGCACCATCGTCTGGAACGGCCCAGTGGGCGTGTTCGAGTTCGAGGCTTTTTCGCACGGCACCGAAGGCATTGCACGCGCGGTGGCAGAGAGCAGCGGTTTTTCCATCGCAGGCGGTGGCGACACCTTGGCGGCGATTGCCAAGTACGGCATTGAGAAGCAGGTCGACTACATCTCCACCGGTGGCGGCGCTTTTCTAGAAGTGCTGGAAGGCAAGACTTTGCCGGCGTTTGAGATTTTGGCCAAGCGCGCAGCAGGTTGAAACCTCCCCTGTGGGAGCTGAGCCCCTCAGCGATTCGTCGAGGGCAACCATGGAACCGTCAACCCACTGGCAGCGCTGAAGCCCCTGCCGCCCGACCCGAGAAATCAATCCAGTCATTGCGCTTGAAGTCGTAGAGTTTGCACAAACGTGCTGTCTGGAAATACCAGCGCCATGAGAACGGCTGCACGATGATGCGTTCGGGTAACATGTGTTCGAGTTTGGACTGCGCGTCCTTGAGCCGGTACAGCGGAATACTCATGTCCACGTGGTGTGCCGTGTGCTCCATGATGTGGTGTAACACAGCACCGATGCCAAACCGAAAGGTCAGGTGCACGGTGGTCGATACAAAGGGCTGCGAGCGTGTCCAGGCGGCTTTTTCTTCATGCCAACGCACTTGCGTGTGCGTATGGTGCACATAGACGACGAAGCCGATCATGGCGTTCCAGAACAAAAATGGCAGCACCCAACCGGCCAACAGCACGGGCAAGATTGGTTGTGCAGTCGCCACGGCTGCTGCCGCTAACGCAGCGGCCCAAGCCAATGCAAAAGCCGACACCAGCAGACAGTCTTTCATGAAAATCGGGCGCCGCGTTGGCATCGCTTTGTGATTCGGGAAAAACAGGCGCTGCCACCATATCTCGGTCATGTAATACAGGCCCGGCGCCCAACCACTTCGGTAGATGCGTTCTTTGAGCCGCGCGAACGGTGTGAGCGCAGCGTATTCAATCGGCGTCAGCGGTGCCCAGACAAAATCAACACCCTTTAAATTGGTGTAGCCGTGGTGGATCACGTTGTGCCCGATGTCCCACAAACTGTAGGGGGTGAGTGATGGCAAAAACGCCAGCCGTCCCAACCATTTATTGAGCCTGCGGTGCGGCGTCAGGCTTTGATGGCACGCATCATGGCCAATCACAAAAAGCCTGCCCGTGACGAAACCGGCAGCCAGCCCAGACAGTAACTTGGCCCAGCCAGCCGCCAGCCAGACCGTGCCGGCCAGCGCCGTGACCAACAAGGCGTAGTCAAACGCCAGCAACACCAGCGCCCACAGGGTGGTGCGCGTCGATAGCGGAATCAGCCATGTGCGCAGCGTCTTGCGGTGCGGCAAGGGCTCATGTGGCAGAACAGGAATGTGGGGCAATGCAGACATGGGTGTTTATGAAGAAGATGACAAGTCATCCTAAGTCCAGCTACCTGCAGAGGTTCTGATGCAGATCAAAGTGCCGGCAATTGGGGTGTATCGGCTTTGTAACTTCTTCGTGTGAGAATGCCAACAAAACTACACGGAGACAGCCTCATGCCCAGTCGCGCGACCAAAATTGTCATCACCCTCGGCCCAGCGTCCAGCGACGCGGCCATGCTTGAAAAAATGATTGCGGCGGGGGTCAACGTGGTCCGCATGAATTTCAGCCACGGCAAGGCCGAAGACCACATCAAAATTGCCAAGCTGGTGCGCGAAGCAGCGCAGCGTGTTGGCCGCGAGGTGGCCATCATGGCGGACCTGCAGGGCCCGAAAATCCGCGTCGGCAAATTCGCCGAAGGCAAGGTGCTACTGGTCACCGGCGAAAAATTCATCCTCGACGCCTCGCGCACGGAGCCGGGCGACATCAAGGGCGTCGGCCTCGACTACAAGGAACTACCGCGCGACTTGAAAGCCGGCGACATTCTGCTGCTGAATGATGGCCTGATTGTGCTGACCGTGGACGCGGTGCGCGGTGAAGAAATTCACACCCGCGTCAAGGTCGGCGGTGAGCTGTCCAACAACAAGGGCATCAACAAACAAGGCGGTGGCCTGACAGCACCCGCGCTGACCAGCAAGGACATGGACGACATCAAGACAGCCATGGGTTTTCAGGCCGACTACGTGGCGGTGAGTTTTCCAAAAAACGCCACCGACATGGAAATGGCGCGCCAACTGTGCAACGTGGCAGCGGCACCCTTCAAGCACAAGCCGGGGCTGATCGCCAAGATCGAGCGCGCGGAAGCGATTCCGAATCTCGATGAAATTTTGCGCGTCAGCGACGGCATCATGGTGGCCCGCGGTGACTTGGCGATTGAAGTCGGTAATGCCGCTGTGCCGGCCTTGCAAAAACGCATGATCAAGATGGCGCGCGCCGCCGACAAACTGGTCATCACGGCGACGCAGATGATGGAAAGCATGATCTTGAATCCGGTGCCTACCCGCGCCGAGGTCAGCGACGTCGCCAACGCCGTTCTAGACGGCACTGACGCGGTGATGCTGAGCGCGGAAACCGCGGTCGGTCGCTTCCCGCTGGAGACTGTCGAGGAGATGGCGAAGATCTGCGTGGAGGCCGAAAAAGCCGAGTACGGCGAGTTGGAATCCGACTTCAGCGGCAAGACCTTCAGCCGCATTGACCAATCGATTGCGATCGGTGCGCTGTTCACGGCGCATCACTTGGGTGCCAAAGCGATCGTCGCACTGACCGACAGTGGTTCAACGCCGTTGTGGATGAGTCGTCACGACATTCGGGTGCCTATTTACGCCCTGACGCCACGTTTGGCGACGCAACGCAAGATGGCGCTTTACCGCAACGTGCGGCCATTGTTAATGGACACCATCGTTGACCGCGACTCGGCACTGGCTCAGGCGGAGGATCATTTGCTGCGTCGGCATATTGTGCAGAGCGGTGACGTCTACGCGATCACTTGCGGCGAGCCAATGGGTGCGCCGGGTGGCACGAACATGCTGAAGATTTGCCGGGTATCTTGAGGCGGGTTCGGGTTCGGATTCGGGTGCAGGAACAGAACCGAACAACCCACGATGGCCCAAGCCCATAAATGACCGCACAGAAACAAGCGGCGAGGTGACGGTTAAAATCGCCCGTTACCTCTCGGTTACCAACTCATCCATACACATCACGGGATTACATCCATGGCCCTCGTTTCCTTGCGCGAACTGCTCGACCACGCCGCCGCCAACACCTACGGTATTCCAGCGTTCAACGTCAACAACCTGGAACAGGTGCAAGCCATCATGCAGGCGGCAGACGAGGTCAATGCACCCGTCATCATGCAAGCCAGCGCAGGGGCCCGCAAATACGCTGGCGAAGGCTTTCTCAAACGACTGATCCAAGCCGCGGTTGAAAGCTATCCCCACATTCCCGTCGTCATGCACCAAGACCACGGCCAGAACCCCGACGTCTGCCGCGGCGCCATTGACCTGGGCTTCAGCTCGGTCATGATGGACGGCTCGCTGTTGGCCGATGGCAAGACCATTGCCGACTACGACTACAACGTCGAAGTCACGCGCAAAGTTGTTGAAATGGCCCACGCCACTGGCGTTTCTGTTGAAGGCGAACTCGGTTGCCTCGGCAGCTTGGAAACCATGCAAGGCGACAAAGAAGACGGCCATGGCACCGACGCCGTGATGACACACGCCCAGTTGCTGACTGACCCTGAACAAGCCGCTGACTTCGTCAAGCGCACCCAACTCGACGCGTTGGCGATTGCCATTGGCACCAGCCACGGCGCCTACAAGTTCACGCGCAAGCCCACGGGCGACATTTTGGCGATTGAGCTGATCAAAGAAATTCACCGCCGCCTGCCCAACACCCACTTGGTCATGCACGGTTCGTCCAGCGTGCCGCAAGACCTGTTGGCGATCATTCGCCAGTACGGCGGCGACATGAAAGAAACCTACGGCGTGCCCGTGGAAGAAATTCAAAAAGCCATCCAGTTCGGCGTGCGTAAGATCAACATCGACACCGACATTCGTCTGGCCATGACCGCCGCAGTGCGCAAATTCATGGCTGAAAACCCCTCCAAATTTGACCCGCGTGAATGGCTCAAGCCCGCCACGGCAGCCGCCAAAGCCCTGTGCAAACAGCGCTACATCGAGTTCGGCTGCGAAGGCCAAGCCAGCAAGATCAAAGGCGACAGCCTGTCGGTCGTCGCTGCCAAATACGCCAAAGGCGAGCTGGCACAAGTTGTTCGCTGATCGCTGATTTTTTACTGTTTACCCGGCCCTTCATGACCCAAGCGCTTCACACCTCCACCCTGACTTCCCTGCCTCTGCTGGCTCGCGGCAAAGTACGCGACAACTACGCGGTTGGCCAAGACCGACTGCTGATGGTGGCGAGCGACAGGCTCAGCGCTTTCGACGTGATTTTGGGCGAGCCGATTCCCGGCAAGGGTGCGTTGCTGACGCAAATGGCCTTGTTCTGGTTCGACAAGCTCGGGCATATCTGCCCCAACCACCTGACCGGCGAAGCCCCTGAAAGCGTCGTCACCGCCGCTGAACTGCCGCAGGTGACGAAGCGCTCTATGTTGGTCAAGCGCCTGAAGCCGATTCCGGTCGAAGCGGTGGTGCGCGGCTACCTGGCCGGCAGCGGCTGGCAAGAATACCAAGCCACGCAATCGGTCTGCGGCGTGGCCTTGCCGGCCGGTTTGAAAAACGCCAGCAAGTTGCCTGAGCCGATCTTCACGCCAGCGGCCAAAGCCGAAGCCGGCGAGCACGACGAAAACATCAGTTACGAGCAGGTCGAAACTATCGTCGGCCCAGAGCTCGCCGCGCAGATTAAAAAAATCAGCATTGATATCTACCAAACGGCGGCCGCTTTTGCCCTGACCAAAGGCATCATCATTGCCGACACCAAGTTTGAATTCGGTCTCGACGAGCAAGGCACGCTGACGCTGATGGACGAGGTGCTGACGCCCGATTCCTCACGCTACTGGCCGATTGAAGGTTACGAGCAAGCTTTCACAGCAGGCCAAAATCCGCCCAGTTACGACAAGCAGTTTGTCCGTGACTGGCTGGAAGCCGTGCGCATCAACGGCAAGCCTTGGGACAAAACACCACCGGCGCCTCAGTTGCCACCCGATGTGGCACTGAAGACGGCTGCTAAATACGAAGAAGCCCTGGCCCGGTTGACGAGCTGACCGGCGTCAGGCCGTTGGCGGTCCGAAACGCAAGCTGGCGCAGACACCGCGGCCCTGAACGCCAAGCGTCAAGCTAAACTCCGCACCCAGCAATTCGGCGTAGCGCCGCACGATCGACAAGCCCAAACCAAAGCCTTCTCCCAAGCGCTGGCCGGCCTCGCCCAAGACCCAGCGTTCACCCCAGAACAGCATGTCTTGTGCGCTCATGCCCGGGCCATTGTCGACAACTCGCAGCTCCGTTTGCGCGCCGTCCACCCACACGCTGACGGTGACGCGGGCATCGGGGCCGACGGCGTAGCGCAGCGCGTTGTTCAGCAGATTACCCAAAATACCTTCCACCAAAGCCGCGTCAGCCAGCACGGTCGCGGGTTGCTCCAGGCCTTCGGCACCCAAATCAACCCCGACGGCGTCGGCCTTGGCCATGAAGCGCAAGACCACGTCGCGTACCAACTCATCCAGCTGCAAAGGCTGCAAGTTCAAGGCTGCACGGCCTTCGTCGGCACGCGCCAAAGCCAGCAATTGCTCGACCAGATGACTGGCGCGCTGCTCGCCTTCGGCAATGCCCAACAGTTGCTCGTGCCAAACCTCCGGCGACTGCTGGGCCAGCGCATAACTGGCCTGCGCTCGAATGCCAGCCAGCGGCGTGCGCAACTCATGCGCCACATTGCCGGCAAATTCGCGCTGCGCCTCAATGCTCCGGCCCAGCCGCAGCAACAAAGAGTTCAGCGCCAGTCGCAGGTTTTCGACATCGCGTGAGCTGGCGCTGGTGGCTCCCTCATCTGACATCGGTCTGAGGTCACTGGCGTCGCGACGGCCCAAGGCCTGCTGCAGCCCCGCCAACGGCACCAAGTCACGGCCGATACTTCGGCGCAGCCACCACGCCAGAAACCCCAGCAGCAAAGCCTGTGGGATGGCCGAGTAAACCAGCAGACGTTGCAACAGCCGGTTGCGCGTGGCGGAGGTCTGCGCCATGACGATTTCGACAGCCACCGGGTCGGTCCGGCGCAAGCTGACAGTGCGCATCTCGCGCCCCTGGTAAGTGATGTCTGAAAACTGCGAGATCAGGTTGGCCGGCAACGCAGGTGGCCGCAAACCGCCATGGCCGCCGATGAACTGGCCTTCTTCGCCATAGACGGCAAAAAACATGGATTCGCTTTGGTCAAACAACAAGGTGCCCATGTCTTCGATCGACAAGTTCAGCCCCGGCTTGCCGACGGGTCCGAGCGTCACATGCGCGGCCAAAGCATACGCATCGTCGAGCAAGGCGCGGTCAAACGCCTGACCGGCAAAATAACTCGCCATCGCCAGCGTCACCGCCGTGCCAGCCGCCCAAGTGATGACCAGCGGCACCAGCACGTGCTGCGCCAGCCGGGTTCGCAAAGACGGTAAAAGTCGGCTCAAGTCGACTCCTCCAGCACGTAACCCAACCCGCGCAAGGTGCGTATACCGACGCCAGAGCCGAGTAATTTTTTGCGCAGCCGGGAGATGAAAGCTTCCAGCGCGTTGTCACCCAAGGCGGTGTCGGCCTCAGACAGTTTGTCCGCCAGTTGCCGCTTGCTCACCACGCGTCCCGGTGGCGTCAGCAGTTCCCACAAGACTTCAAATTCACGCGCCGGCAGGTCCCAAGGTTCACCGGCCAGCAAGAAGCGCCGGGCCTTGCGGTCAAGCTGCAGCTGGCCCAGCTGAACCCGGTCTTCAACACCTTGCGCTCGCCGCACCAAGGCGCGCAACCGCGCTTCGACCTCGTTCAGATCAAAGGGCTTACCCAAGTAGTCGTCTGCGCCTGCATCAAGACCGGCAATGCGTTCTTCGGTCCGGTCGCGAGCCGTCAGCACCAGCACAGGCGTGCGGTCGCCGCGCGCGCGCGCCTCACGCAACACCGACAAGCCGTTACCCAAACCGCTGCGTTCGTGGCGGGTCAAGGGCAGATTCAGGTCTAGCAGCACGGCATCAAAGGGCTGGACACGCCACCAATGCGCGGCCTCTTCGATCGTGGTCGCCTCGTCCACCCGATGACCAGCTTCACGCAGGCTGCGCAACATCAGCGAACGCAATACAGCATCGTCTTCAACCAGGAGGATTCGCATCAGTAGTCAGTTTCGACTCGTGGGTCATTCGTTGTGTTTACAGCATCGGTCAACCACTGGTCAGGAACCGGTCAGCTGGCCTGTGAGATAAAAGCCGCATGAGCATACAACACTGGTTTTTTTGTACAAGCGTGGCGCTGGTATCGGCTGCGCTGGCGCAGCCGATGCAGCAGCAGCCTCAACCGATCGGGGTGTCGTTCGAACAAGCCCTGCAAGCGGCCCGCAACAACCTCGATGTGTCGCTGACACAACGCAACTTTGATGCCGCCCGTGCCGATGTGCTGAGCGCCGACCACGCGCCGGCACCCATCTTGTCGGCGAAGACGGCCTCGATCGATCTGCAAAACGGTGTCGGCCCCGGCAACGCCTTGAGCGACAAGCGTATCGACAAATCGATTGGCCTGGATTGGACTTGGGAGCGAGGCAACAAGCGCGAACTGCGCACACGCAGTGCGCAGCGCGCCGCTCAAGCCGCACAAGCCGATCTTGACGAAGCCTTGGTCCAGCAGCAACTTGCTGCAGCCGGTGCTTATTACGACCTGCTGGCCGCGCAAGAACGCATCACGCAGGTGCAAGCCATCGCGCACAGCGCTGTTGAATTAGCCCTCAGTGCGCAGCGTCGACTAAGCGCGGGTGATCTGTCGCAACAAGACGCCGCTCGCAGCGAGATCGAAGCCGAACGCGCCAACGCAGACCTGCGAGCCGCACAAGCCGACCGCGTCCGTGCCGAGCTGACGCTAAAGCAAATCACGCATTTGACGGGCGCGCTGGCGGCCCAAGCCGAATGGCCGACACCTATTTTGTCGCTGCCCAACCTGCCCGAACCGCAACTCGACGCCCGGCCCGATGTGCGCGGTGCGCTGCGACGCACCGAGGCTGCGCAGGCCGTGCTGGAAAGCGCCGAAGCCTTGCGCAAAAACGACCTGACCCTCGGCACCTCGTTCGACCACTACCCTGGAACCTCGAATCGGCTGCTGGAGTTTCGTGTGCAAATGCCACTGGCTGGCCTGTTTGGCAATTACGGCTACCAAGGCGAGCTAGGCCGTGCCACCGCCCAACTGGCGCAAGCGCAAGACCTGCTTGACAAAACGCGCCAGTCGGCCGCGCTCGACATCAGCCGTCTGCAGCAAGATTTGCTGGCCGCATCACAGCGCGCATTGACTTACCAAAACGCCATCGTGCCGCGGGCGCGTCAAGTCGCCAGCATGGCGGAGCTGGCGTACAGCAAGGGCGCTATGTCGCTGACCGAACTGCTGGACGCACGCCGCACCTTGCGCTCCGCCCTGCTGGAAGACGTCACCACCCGCGCAGACCACGCCCGCAGCTTGGCCGCCTGGCAACTGCGCAGCCTGACACCCGCTCCCTGATTTTTAAGCCTTCTGATTGACCTTGATGCAACACCCCGCCGTGAAACCTCTCAGCGCCTCAACGCTTCGTGCCAGCCTTCTCATCAGCCTGCTCGCCCTGGCAGGCTGTCAGGAGCCCGCTGAACCACCCGCCAAAGCCCCGCCGCCGATCCTGCAGGGTGAGCAGTTGCGCTTTGCGCCCAACCATCCGCAACTGGCCCTGCTCGGCTTGGTCAGCGCCACGCCGGCGCAAGCCTTGAGTGTTGATTTGCCGGCGCGCATGGTCTGGAATGAAGAACACACCCAACGCATCTACCCGGCCTTTGCTGGCCGTGTCAGCGCGATTCAGGCCGACGTCGGTCAAGCCGTGAACCCAGGCTCACTGTTGGCGCAACTGGCCTCGCCAGACTTCGGCATGGCCCAGGCCGACACCGCCAAAGCGCGCGCCGATGCGCGCTTGAGCGGCAACTCCTTGCAACGCCAGCGCGAACTGTTCGACGCCGGCATCGTCGCGCGCAAAGACCTCGACCAAGCTGAGGCCGATGCGGCACGTTCGTTGGCAGAAGTTCAACGCGCCGACGCCCGCACCCGGATGTACGGCAGCGCGCACGAAACCGGCGGCGTCAACCAGGCACTGGCCATCAGCGCCGGCATCAAGGGCGTGGTGGTTGAGCGCAATCTCAACCCCGGCCAAGAAGTCCGACCCGATCAATCTGGCGTCGGTGTGCCGCCGCTTTTCGTGGTCACCGACCCGACCACGCTGTGGGTGCAAATTGATGCACGCGAGTCAGAGATCGGCACGCTGCGTCCCGGCGCGTCTTTCGAGCTGATCATCCCGACGCTGCCGGGTCAAAAATTTGAAGGCCGCGTCACCGCAGCCGCCGACTACATCGACCCCAGCACCCGCACCATCAAGGTCCGGGGGGTCGTCGCCAATCCGGCTCGCTTGCTCAAGGCCGAAATGCTGGCCACCGCGCGCATTCAACGCAACATCGGCCCCGGTGTCGTGATTCCCTCGCGCGCCGTCTCATTGCTAGGCGCTAAAAACACCGTGCTGGTGCAAGTCCAGGCCGGCGTGTTTGAGGTCCGCGAAGTGCAGCTGAGCTACCAGGGTCCGCACGAGTCGGTGGTGTCACACGGCGTAGAAGCTGGCGAGCAAGTGGTCAGCGACAACATGCTGCTGCTGGCGCGCGAGTTCCGCAACGCCAAAAATGACGCACAACCCGCCGCTACCGTCCAGGCTAAACCATGAAACGCCTGATCCACTACGCGCTGCACCAGCCGCTCTTCATCGTCCTGGGCACATTGCTGTTCGCGATGGCCGGTGTCATCGCCTTCAAGAACCTGTCCGTCGAAGCTTTTCCAGACGTCACTGACACGCAGGTCACCGTGATTGCGCTGTACCCCGGACGTGCCGCTGAAGAAGTTGAAAAACAAGTCACGCTGCCGATTGAAATTGCGCTGTCCGGTTTGCCGAATTCGATTCGGGTCTTCTCGCACACCCAGTTCGGCCTGTCTTACACCGTCGTCACCTATGACGACGCGGCCAACGTCAACATCGCCCGGCAGCAGGTCAACGAGCGGCTGAACAGCCTCGACGTGCCGGCAGGCGCGCAAGTCAATGTGGCGCCAAATGCGACGCCGGTTGGCGAAGTCATGCGCTACCGCGTCAAGGGTGACGGCCAAAGCGTCACCGACCTGCGCACACTCGAGGACTGGGTCATTGAACGCGCTTTGCGACAGGTGCCAGGCGTGGCTGACGTCGTCGCCATGGGCGGTTTTATCAAGCAATACGAAGTCCAGCCGGACCTCGAAAAACTACGTGCCTACAAACTCACTTTCCAGAATTTACTGGATGCACTCGGCCGCGGTAACTCGAATGCCGGCGGCAGCTATGTGGCGCAGGGCCAGCAGCAATTCGCCATTCGAGGCATTGGTTTGCTGCAGTCGGCTGACGACATCGGTCGCATCGTCGTCGCGGCGCGCGGTGCCACACCGATCTTGATTCGCGACATTGCTGACGTCAAGATTGGCGCGGTTCCGCGTTTGGGTATTGTCGGACAAGACCATGACGACGACGTCGTGACCGGCATCGTGATCATGCGCAAAGGCGAAAACCCGAGCATCGTGTTGAAGGGCGTCAAAGACAAGATCGCAGAACTCAATGCGCGCGGCCTGCCGAAGGGCGTGCAAATACTGCCCTACTACGACCGCACCTGGTTGATGGGTAAAACACTGACCACGGTGTTTAAAAATCTGGTTGAGGGCGCGCTGCTGGTGGCGCTGGTGCTGTACCTGTTTTTGTCGAATATTCGCGCCAGTCTGGCCGTCGTGGTCATCATCCCGCTGGCCTTGTTGTCGACCTTTCTCGGCCTGAAGATCATGGGCGTGCCGGCCAACTTATTGAGTCTGGGAGCGATGGACTTTGGCATCATCGTCGACGGTGCGGTGATCGTGATTGAAAATATCATGCACCGGCTGTCTGAGAAAAAAGAAGGCATGACGAACGCCCAACGGCGCAACGTCATCATCGACGCGGCCAGCGAAGTCGGTCGGCCGACGCTGTTCTCGATGCTGATCATCATTGCGGCGCACATCCCGATTTTTGCGCTGCAACGCCATGAAGGTCGCATCTTTCAGCCGATGGCGCTGAGCGTCACCACTGCCTTGATTGGTGCGCTGATTTTCTCGCTGACGCTGGTGCCTTTGCTGGCCTACTGGATGCTGCGCAACAAAATTCCGCACGGTGACAACCGCGTGGTGGCCAGCAGCAAGCGCATGTATGAACCCGTGCTGACATGGGCGCTGGAACGGCGCCGCACCGTGGTGCTGATTGCACTGACGGTATTTGCGCTGGCCATGGGTGCGGCCTCCAGGCTCGGTTCAGAGTTTTTACCCGAGCTCAACGAAGGCACCTTCTGGGCCAATTTCGACATGCCGTCCAGCGTCTCCAGCGAAGAGGCTTCCAAAATTCTGCTGTTGGCACGCAATGCCTTGAACACTGTGCCGGAGGTGCGTACGGCGGTGTCCAAGGCCGGCCAGCCGGAAGACGGCACCGACCCTAAAACCCTCAGCATGGCGGAGATTTTTATCGACGTGAAGCCGCAGGAAGAATGGCGCAAGGGTTTGACGCGCGACCAGCTGATTGAAGAAATGGACAGCAAGCTGCGGGCAATCCCCGGCATTGACCCGGCTTTCTCGCAACCGATTCGCGACAACGTGCTGGAGTCCATTTCACAAATCAAGGGCCAGATTGTGGTCAAAGTGTCTGGCGAGGACTTGGACGAATTGCGGCGCGTGGCGGAAGCCATTCAACGCGAAATCAAACAGGTCCAAGGCGTTCAGCGCGGCGAAATTGACCGCCTCGGTGATCTGCCGCAACTGGTGATCGACATCGACCGTGACCGCGCCGCGCGCTTGGGTCTGAACGTGCAGGATATTCAAGATGTGGTCGAAGCGGCGCTGGGCGGCAAAGCGGCCACGCAACTGTGGGAAGGCGAGCGTAAATTTGCCGTGGCTGTCCGCTTACCTGAAAGCAAGCGCGTGATTGCCAGCCTGCCGCAAACACTGATCCCCACCCCTGACGGCGGTTATGCGCAGCTGGGCAGCGTGGCCAAGATCCGCGAAACCAACGGCGCCATGAACATCGCCCGCGAAGCCGGTCGGCGCACCATGGCCATCGGTATTTTCATCAAGGGCCGCGACATGGGTTCGGTGGTGAAAGACATGCAAACCCGTGTTGCCAACAACGTCAAGATGCCGCCCGGCTACACCGTTGGCTGGTCGGGCGAGTTTGAAAACCAGGAGCGCGCCATGCAGCGCTTGTCGGTGGTCGTGCCGATCTCGCTGCTGTTGATCTTCGTGCTGCTGTTCGACGCCTTCAAGTCCTTCAAGATGGCGGCGCTGATTCTGATCAACGTACCCTTGGCGCTGATTGGTGGCTTTGTCGCGCTATGGATTTTCTCGATTCCGCTGTCGGTCTCCGCGGCGATTGGTTTCATCGCGCTGTCGGGGCAAGCGGTGCTCAACGGTGTGGTGATGTTGTCGGTGTTTCAGCAGTTGCAAGAAGCCGGTCACAGCGTGCTGGACGCCGTCAAACTCGGCTCCATGCAACGACTGCGCACGGTGCTGATGACGGCCATGTTGGCGGCGCTGGGCTTGTTGCCAATGGCCTTGTCTCACGACATTGGTTCAGAGACACAGCGGCCGCTGGCCATCGTCATCATTGGCGGTTTGATCACCGCCACGTTGCTGACACTGGTGGTGTTGCCGGCACTGTACGTGTCTTGGTTCTCAAACGGCCGACCGCCCAACACGGAGGTCTGATGGATGGCCGCGCCGCCGCTTTTTCAGTTGAGCATCATGCTCAACTTGCGGCGGTAAGTTGACACCAACGCCAGCTGCGGGTCTTCCTCGACAACGGCTTTGCCGAGGATCTCAATACCCGCAGCCGTCTTGCCGGAAGCGTCCTGAACCTGCTTGGGCTTGGGCGGCGTCAGCAGCTCCAAAATCGCCACGAAGGTTTTGCGTGGCGTTTGATCATGCCAAGTTTTGTCACGCATGATGATTTCGAGCAACTCGTCCATCGCGGCCGTCCACTCACCTTGACTAATCAGCACGCGGGCTTTGGCCAAACGGCTCTCAAAATCACGTTTGTTTTGCGCAATCAAGTCGTCAAACTGCGGCAAGCCCCATTGACCGCGCGGGTCGGTGCTGACGAATTCGCGCGCCTGCAGCCACTGGCGCAACGCTTCAAAACGCAGCTGCAATGGAATTTGCACCAAGGCTGGTGCCAGCGCGCTGTTAGCGGCAGGCAGCTGCCCCGTGCCAATCAACAACTTGACGTAGTCAAAGCGCGCCTCGTCGTTGGCCGGATTGACGGCCAGCGCTTCGGCCAAGGTGTCTTGCGCGCTTTGCACGTCACCGCTCTCGAGCAAAGCTTGCGCTTGCTCGGCCTCAGACAGAGCCGCCGGTTCGTTGTCGGCAGGCAGGTGTTTGTCTAGGAACTCTTTGATCTTGCCCTCGGTCTGCGCGCCGGTGAAACCGTCGACCGGCTGACCGTTCATCAGCAAAATACAGGTCGGAATGCTTTTGATGCCGAAGGCAGCGCCAAGCTGCTGCTCTTGGTCGGAATCGATTTTGACCAGCTTGAAACGGCCTTCGTAAGCGATCTCAACTTTTTCAAGAATCGGGCCGAGTGATTTGCAAGGGCCGCACCAAGGGGCCCAAAAATCAACCAGCACCGGGATGGTCATGGAAGCCTGAATGACTTCTTGTTCAAAATTCGCGAGCGTGACATCAATCATGTTTAAAAGCGCTTGGGGTGCGCATAAGGCTTTAAAGAAAGCCAAAACGATAGCATGCGGGCGGACGCCAACGCCGCAACGCTTAAAATCGCCGGTCCGCAGTCCCAGTCCCGCTTTGAGGACGCACCCCATGACCACCACCACACCACCGACCGCCAGCCCCACCTCTCCAGCCCATACCTCAGCGCCAGGCGCTACCGTCACGGTCGGCGTGGTGATGGGCTCCAACAGCGACTGGGAGACGATGCAGCACGCCGTGCAAATTTTGCAGCAGTTCGGCATCGCCTATGAAGCCCGCGTGGTGTCCGCGCACCGCATGCCCGACGCCTTGTTTGACTACGCCGAGGCCGCCCTCGGTCGCGGTCTGCAAGCCATCATTGCCGGTGCTGGCGGTGCCGCGCATCTGCCCGGCATGTTGGCGGCCAAAACCACCGTGCCGGTGCTCGGCGTGCCCGTCGCCAGCAAGCATTTGCAAGGCATTGATTCGCTGCACAGCATTGTGCAAATGCCGAAAGGCATTCCTGTCGCGACCTTTGCGATTGGCAACGCTGGCGCCGCCAATGCGGCTCTCTTTGCGGTCGCCATGCTGGCCTTGCACAACCCGGCGCTGGCGACTCAGTTGCAGGCCTTTCGGGTCGCGCAAACAGCTGCGGCCGAAGCCATGACCTTGCCACCGCTATGAACCCCATCCTTCCTGGTGCCACACTCGGCGTGATGGGCGGCGGCCAGCTCGGCCGCATGTTTGTGCATGCCGCGCAACGCCTCGGCTACTTCACGGCCGTGCTCGACATCGATGCAACCAGTCCGGCCGGCCGCGTCAGCCATCACCACATTCAAACGGCCTACGACGATGCCGAAGGCTTGGCACAATTAGCGGCCGTCAGCGCAGCCATCACCACCGAATTTGAAAATGTGCCGGCTAGCGCGCTGCAGCAACTCGCAGCCACGCGACCGGTGGCACCCAGCGCCGGCAACGTCTCGATCGCCCAAAACCGGATCGACGAAAAGTCCCATTTCAGCGCCTGTGCTGCAGCCTCTGGCGTGCCGTGTGCACCCTACGCCGTACTGGAAACACAAGCGGATCTGGCCGCTGTTTCGGCTGATCTGTTGCCCGGCATTTTGAAAACCGCGCGCATGGGCTATGACGGCAAAGGCCAGACCCGCGTGAAGAACGCCGCCGAACTCGCCAGCGCTTGGAACAGCTTGGGCAACGTGGCTTGCGTACTCGAAAAAATGCTGCCCCTGAAAGCCGAACTGTCGGTGATCGTGGCGCGCGGCTGGGACGGCGAGATCGTGAGTTTTGCGCCGCAACGCAATGTGCACGTCGACGGCATTTTGGCGGTGACCCACGCTTATGACGGCTGCCTGCCGGCCGCCTTGTCGGCGCGCGCACGCGCCGCGACTGAAGCCATTGCCGCGCAAATCGGCTACGTAGGCGTGCTGTGTGTGGAATTTTTTGTGCTGGCCAGCACCTCTGGCAACGCCGCCGATGACACACTGGTCGTCAATGAAATGGCGCCGCGTCCGCACAACAGCGGCCACTACACAATGAACGCTTGCGACACCTCGCAATTTGACTTGCAGGTACACGCGCTCACCGGTTTGCCACTGCCCGCGCCGCGCCAGCATTCACCGTCGATCATGCTCAACTTGCTTGGCGACAGCTGGTTTGACGCGCAAGGCTTGGAGCGCACACCCGACTGGGTTGCTGTGCTGGCTTTGCCTGGCACGCATTTGCACTTGTACGGCAAGACGCAAGCGCGCCACGGCCGCAAGATGGGCCACCTGAACATCACCGGCGCCAGCGTGGCGGCCGTCCAAGCCACAGCGCGCCAAGTGGCGACGCTGCTGAACTTGCCCGGCCTTGAAAGCACCTGAATGATTCACTCGGGCACCGATCCCGCAGCCATCGCTGAGGCTGCGCGCCTGATTCGCAACGGCGAACTGATCGGCTTGCCGACTGAAACCGTCTACGGCTTGGGCGCCGACGCGTCCAACGATGCGGCGGTGGCACTGATCTTTGCCGCCAAGGGCCGGCCGTCCAATCATCCGCTCATCGTGCACATCGCTGAGGTTCAGCAAGTGCTCGACTACGCCAGCAGCGTGCCGCCCTTTGCCGCCCGATTGATAGCCGCTTTTTGGCCCGGACCGCTCACGCTCATCTTGCCGCGCAAGCCCGGCGTGGCCACAGCGGCGGCTGGTGGGCAAGACTCGATCGGCCTGCGTTGCCCCTCACATGCGGTCGCGCAAGCGCTGCTGAAAGCCTGCCGCACCGGCGTCGCCGGGCCCAGTGCGAATCGTTTTGGCCGCGTTAGCCCGACCACAGCGGCGCATGTGGCCGATGAACTCGGCGAAGACTTGTTCGTGCTCGACGGCGGGCCCTGTGAAGTGGGAATTGAATCGACCATCGTCGACTGCACCCGAGGCCAGCCGGTGTTGCTGCGTCCCGGCGTGCTGACACGCGCGCAACTCGAAGTCGCTTGCGGCGAGCCGGTGCTCGACAAAGAGGCGCTGGCATCCAACGCACCGCGCGCATCGGGCACGCTGGCGTCGCACTACGCGCCCAATGCCAAAGTGCGTTTGATGGACAAGACTGAATTGCAAGCAGCCTTGGCTGCGGTTGAGCCATCGCAACGCATCGCTGTCTATGCTTACTCAATTTTCGGTATTGACGCGATCAGCGCAGCGTCCGTGCTGTACCGCGCCATGCCGCTGCAAGTGTCGCAACTGGCGCACGAACTCTTTGCCGTGCTGCGCGATTTCGATGCGCAGGGCGTGGCTCAAATATGGGTTGAAACACTGCCCGCTGCCACCGAGTGGGACGGCGTGCGAGACCGGCTTACGCGCGCTGCAACTCCGCCGTGATTTCGTAAGAGCGCAGGCGCGCGTCGTGGTCAAAAATCTGGCCGGCAATCATCAACTCATCGGCACCCGTGCGCTCAATGAAGGCGGTCATTTCACGCCGCACCGTGTCGATCGAACCGATGGCGTAACTCTGACGCACGGAGTCCAGCAAGGCATGTTCTTGTGGGCCAATGCTTTGCAAAAAGTCAGCCTTGGGTGGTGGCAACTTAGCGGGTCGACCACTGCGCAGGTTAACAAAGGCTTGCTGCTGCGAGGTGACGCACAGGGCCGCTTCTTCGTCGGTGTCGGCGGCAAACACATTGAAGCCAAGCATCACATAGGGTTTAGCCAAGCGCGCTGACGGCTGAAAGCGCGCGCGGTAAATTTCAATGGCTTGCATCATTTGCGCGGGCGCGAAATGCGAGGCAAACGCAAAGGGCAAACCCAGCGCCGCGGCTAACTGCGCGCCAAACAAACTCGAACCCAAAATCCACATCGGCACGTGCAGGCCGGTGCCGGGAACCGCACGCACAGGCTGGCGCGGCGAGTCCGAAAAGTAATCCATCAGTTCCATCACGTCTTGCGGAAACTCGTCTGAATCGGATGACAGGTTGCGGCGCAAGGCCCGCGCCGTAATCTGATCAGAGCCCGGTGCGCGGCCCAAACCGAGGTCGATGCGACCCGGAAACAGCGACTCGAGCGTGCCGAATTGTTCGGCAATCACCAAGGGCGAATGGTTCGGCAGCATGATGCCACCAGCCCCCACGCGAATGCTCTTGGTGCCGCCAGCCACATGCGCCATCAGCACCGACGTGGCAGCACTGGAGATACCCGGCATGCCGTGGTGTTCGGCCAACCAGTAACGCTTGTAACCCCAGCGCTCAGCGTGCTGTGCCAGGCTCAAAGTGTTGCGATAGGACTGAGCGGCATCACTGCCTTGGACGATGGGAGCGAGGTCGAGAACTGAAAATGGAATCATGGAGCCAGTTTAAGCCGGTCGATCGGGCCGCATCAAAGGGTGCGGAATTGACCTCACTTTCGGTCTTGCACAACTGAGCGATGCACAAATGCGCAAGGGCCCTGGCGCACGTTGGCGGCGGGTGCCTGAAAAATAGGATAGCTCGGTGTGATGATCCGTTAGCTAACTTTCTTTTTATCCTATTAGGCTAGTCTAGTCCCGCTTAAGTCACTGATTTGTATAGGTTTCGTATCGGATAGAACGCCGCGGCTACCCCTGCGAAAAACTAGCTCATGAGCGACATCAAACTATTCCGCCTGTCTGGTGGCACCGCCACCGCACTCCCGGTGTTGCCCAACGCACGCGATGTCACCAGCATTGGCCACTGGGGTACGGGCAACCTGGAGGTGCCGCTCACATCCCAGGCTGATTTGGATGCGGTCAAGCCGTTCATCAACGCGTCATATGAAGGGAAAGGCTAGTCGGGCTTTTTTCAAATACATAGTTATCTGTACCGCGAGGTGCGCCAGTTGAGCGGGCCGACGCAATTTGTGTGTTAACAACCAGCCCGTGCTCCGACGGTGTAAATTCGGTTTGTCGTTTAACCATCTGAGAGGTCGCCATGCAAATCAATGAAATCATTCAAGAGGCCCTGCGCCTGCCAGCCACAGCGCGGTTTCAGATCGTTGACCAGCTTATGCAAAGCTTGGACAAGCCTGATCCTGAAATTGACCGTATCTGGGGCGAAGAGGCGGTGCGGCGACTGGCCAGTTTTGACGCAGGACTCAGCAAAACCTATTCCCCAGAGGAAGTTTTTGGTCAGGACTGATGCAGGTTCGATTTACAGAGCTTGCCAAGCTCGAATTTGATGAGGCCCGCGCCTGGTATAGGGCGATTCGCCCCGAGCTGGGCAGTTCGTTATCTCAAGAGGTACGCACCGCCACACAGCGCATGACTCACATGCCCCTGATGTACCCGCTGGAAATGGGTGACATTCGGCGTTGTGTGCTCAAGCAGTTTCCCTACACACTTCGCTATGCCGTGCAGGGCGAGTTGATTGTCATCGTGGCCGTCTCGCACCAACACCGTGAGCCAGATTACTGGGTGGATCGTAGTTCTGACGTTTGACGCAACTTTACGGAGTGCAAACTTGATGAGTTGGATGCGGTCAAGCAGAGCCTGGTGCCGCCCATTTCACCCAACTGCTATTGAACTCTTAATTAATCTTTCGGTCTTGCACAGCCCATTCAATCAAGCTGTTCAGCACCGGCCGCGCTGCGCTGGCGTTCGGGTGGTTGACGATGCCGATGACGATGTAGCGGCTGCCGCTGGTGCCTTGGGCATAACCGGCAACAGCGCTGACATCGCGCAAAGAACCCGTCTTGATTTGCGCACGACCGGTGGCGGCTTTGGCGCGCTCACGCATGCTCCCGTCCACGCCGACCACCGGCAAAGAGTCGGCCAACGCATCGGCCAGCGGACTTTTCGCCGCGTGCTGCAACAGCGCCGCCAAACTGTGCGCACTGATGCGCCCGCTGCGGCTCAGGCCGGATCCGTTGTCCAGCACCGGTGGCACGGCAGTGGGCAGGGTTTTCAGCCACCATGCTTGTGTGGCGGCGCGGCCAGCGTCAAACGTGCCGGCCTGCGTTTGCCCGAGTTTGCCGTGCAGACCCAAGCTCAAAAAAAGATGCTGCGCCATCACGTTATTGGAGAATTTATTGACGTCACGCACGATGTCGAGCAAGGGCAGAGAGGACGCCTCTAAGCGCAGCGGTGAGGTGTTCCCAGACAGCGTGCCGCGACTGCGCAGCATCGCCAACTCAGGCGTGGTGGCATCGCGCACCTGGCCGGTCAGCAGACCGCCCAGCACTTTCCACGAACCTTCGAGCGCGCGAGCGGCAAAGCTCGACGGATCGGCATACGCGCTGGGCCAGACGCGCTCACCACAGGCGCTGGCGTAGCTGCCCAAAAATTGCACGCGGCTCGGGCTGTCCACGCTAGCGCGCAAGTCGCTGCGCCAGTCGCCGCAGGGCGCAGCGGGCAGCAATGGCAAGCTCTCATCAACCTGCAGGCCAGCCATCGGCGGCTCAGTCCGCACCAGCGCCCGACCCGAGGCCACGTCTGGCGTGAAGGTCATCACCAGCGTCTTGAAATTGATGAGCAAGGCGTCGGGCTGTGTGTTGTAGGGGCGCAGCGGTTCACCGTCAAACTCTGCCGCATTGGCCGTGGGTTCACTGAAGGCGCTGCGGTCCAACACGATGTCACCGTGAATCGCGCGCACGCCGCTGGCTTGCACCTGCGTTAGCAGCGTTTGCAGTCGCTCCACAACGAGCTTCGGGTCACCGCCGCCGCGCACCACCATGTTGCCGTCGAGCAAACCATTTTGAATGCTGCCGTCCATCGTGACCTTGGTTTTCCAAAGAAAATCTGGGCCCAGCACATCCAGTGCGGCGTAGGTGGTCACCAGCTTCATGACCGAAGCCGGGTTCATGGCTTCGCCGGCGCGATGACTGAGGCGCGGCGGGCGTTGGCCGTTGGCGTCGACCACCAACAAGGTCACCGCACTGGCCGGCACCTGCGCCCGCGCCAGCGCTTGTGCAATGGCTTTTGGCAGGCGCGGCTCTGTGGCGAAGGCGGCCGGGGCCGCTATGCACAGCATGGCCGCAGCGGCCCACGCCGCCCGCAGCCGGTGTGGCTGAAGCCTTGATGAGCAACCATGCCAACAGGGTGTCCGAAAGCGCGCTAAAAATGCCATTCTGGAATTATCACGGCTGGGCCTTGGCGCTGCCAACGTGGCTCACCGACTTGACCGGATAATCAGGCGATGCCCACGACCGTTTCCAGCTTGACCTCCCCGACCACCGGCCGCTTTCTCGCGTTTGACACCAGTACCGACCGCATGTCGATTGGCGTGAGCGACGGCGCGCGGCAGTGGCTGTATGAGGGCGCGGGCGGGCCGCAGTCGTCGACCTCCTTGATTCCCGCCATCTTGCAACTGCTGGCAGATGCCGGGCTGCGACTCGACCAGCTCGATGCGATTGCATTTGGCCGCGGCCCGGGTTCTTTCACCGGCTTGCGCACGGCCTGTGCGGTCGCGCAAGGTCTGGCCTTGGGGGCTGGCGTGCCAGTGCTGCCGGTGGATTCGTTGCTGGCGCTGGCTGAAGAAGCGCGCTTTCAATGGGCGCTTGAAAATTCGGTTCCGCAGACTATCACCGCGCTGCTGGACGCCCGCATGGACGAAATGTATGTCCAGCACTTCCGCCTGAACAATGGCGCTTGCCACGCGCTAGCACCGTGCGTTTTGGTTCGGCCTGAAGCCTTCATATTTAGCACCGTATTGCAAGCTGCTGAAGCCTCAGACAACGGCGCCAGGCATGGGCTGGCCGGTAACGTTTTTGATGTCTATGCCGCTCGGCTGCCTGCGCTGGTGTCCGACTGCACCCGCTTGACCGCCCTGCCAAGCGCCGCGGCGATGCTGCGACTGGCACCCGCCATGCTGGCGGCTGGCGCCGCAGTGGACGCATCACAAGCGCTGCCGCTGTACATTCGCGACAAAGTAGCGCTGACCACC
This sequence comes from Comamonadaceae bacterium, assembly GCA_947450695.1. GTDB lineage: Bacteria > Pseudomonadota > Gammaproteobacteria > Burkholderiales > Burkholderiaceae_C > Polaromonas. The sequence goes on along the minus strand of CANFWV010000002.1, from coordinate 73,966 downwards.
GATGAACGCGCTGAGGTGAAACGCCAAACTCTGCTTGAACGCTCTGAGCCGTCATGAATGCCGTGCTCAAACCGAGGGAAGTCCGACTCGAGGCCATGACCACACCTTGGCTGGAACAGGTCGCGCGCATCGAAAAAAGCGCCTATCCCCACCCTTGGCTGGCCGGCAACTTTGCAGATTCACTGACCGCGGGTTACCCGTGTCAGATGCTGCTGGCCGATGGTTCGGGTGGCAGCGAACCCGAACTGCTCGGTTACTTTGTGGCGATGAAAGGGGTCGACGAGGTGCACCTGCTCAACATCACCGTCGCCCCGATGTACCAAGGCCAGGGCTTTGCCCGTCTGCTGTTGGACGCGCTGTGCCTGTGGGCACGCGGGCAGGGCGCCGAATGGCTGTGGTTGGAGGTGCGTATCAGCAACACCCGGGCGCGGCAAATCTACGAACATTATGGTTTTCGGCATGTCGGCACGCGCCGCAACTATTACCCGCTGAGTGCATTCGAACGCGAAGACGCGATCGTCATGAGCCTAGCATTGTGAAAGCCACAGCATGAGTCTCGACCTCGACAAACGCCAACGCGCGATGCTGCGCGAAATGGGCATCCGGCTGTGGCAACCGCAGCCGGTCGCAACCGAAGTAACGAACGTTGTGTCGCCTGTTGATGCACAAAAAGTGTCTATTTCACCGCCAACTTCGGCAGCCTTGTTGTCACCTGTGTCGACGCTCGCGCCATCGCATCGACCACCCGTTGAGTCGGTGCCGGCCTCTGTTGCATCAGCGCCCTCCAACACGGCCAACGCGACGGCCAGCTACAGCGCCTGGTCTCTCGGCGAAGCGCGTTCGCTGTATGCCCCGCCTGCCACCCTCGGCACGGCCGCGCGCTGGCTGCTCTTGATTGAAACGCCAGCGGGCGCCACCGAAGCCGATCCGCTCGCAGGTGACGCCGGCAAACTCCTCGACAACATGTTGCGCGCGGCTGGACTGCAGCACAGCGCCAGCGCGGTGGGTGTACCGCTGTCGCGTCGCTTAGATGCGGCGACTGGTGCCCATGCCGTGCCTGCCTTGCCACTGGAGGCGGCGCTGGCCGAGCGACTCAAAGCCGAAAAACCTGATGTGATCCTCATCATGGGACGGTTGGCGGCGCAGGCCCTGCTGCAGTCAACCGAGCCACTGGGCAAGCTGCGCGGGCGGGCGCATCAGCTTGCGGGTATTGCAGCGGTGGTAACTTACGACGCAGCGTATCTGCTGCGCAGCCTGCCCGACAAGGCCAAAGCTTGGGACGATTTGTGCAGGGCGCAACACATCGCCCAGACTGCAGGTTCAACGACCTGAGCAGGTTAGGCGAGGCTGAGGCCTTTGGGCAGGTTAATGATGAAGTCGGACATGGCTTGCGCATCGCGGGCGGGCCGCATGTGCGCCACCATCGCAGCAGAAGCGGCGTCAGCATCGCCGGCCTGAAAGGCTTCCACCAAGCGCTGGTGCTGCTCAAAGGACGTCTTGATTTTCCCTAAGGCACCAAAAGCGTGCTGTCGGTAAAACCCTGTCCGCGCTCGGATGCGTAAAACGTCCTGACGCAAATAAGGGTTTCGGGTGGCACGGTAAATCAACTCGTGAAAGGCCAAATTGCACGCTTGCCAAGCGGCCCGGTCGTCAAGCTCCACAGCGGCTCGTCCCTGCTCATTGGCCTTGGCGATGGCCAGGAGCTCATCCGGCGTCATGCGCTGGCACGCCAGACGAGCGGCGACAGCCTCCAACTCGGCCAACAGCTCCCACAACGACAGCAACTGCTGCAAATCCATTTTTGCCACCAGCATGCCTCCCCGCGGCATGCTGGTCAAAAGGCCTTGCGCCTGCAGTTGAATCATGGCTTCACGGATGGGCGTTCGGGATACGCCGTGTTGGCTGGCGAGTCCTGCCTCGTCAATTGCATCTCCGGGGAGCAAAGTCCCAGTCTGAACAAGCCTTTCAATTTCCGCTCGAATTTTGTCACTGGCTTTGGTAAATACGGTCTTCGTGCTTCTCATTCTTTGAGTTTCCCACATTGCCTGATATCCATACATGTTGTATATTTATATATATAAACATATTAGATATGCAAAATCATCTGCCCACACCGCCACCACAGCGCTCGCTACCCAGCCCAGCCGCTGAGAATCTGGCTGAACAGGTGAAAACGGAATTGAGCAAGCGCGGCTCAGCGCCGTCTGAATCCGAGGTGATGCGCTTGGTCAAGGCATTGAGCCGCCTGCAGCCGGCCGCTCTTAGCGCCTTGGCCAGCAGTCCGTCAGCTGATCCAGCAGATGCTTTTTCAGCGGCATTGCAAAGCCTCGTTGTATGACCGGCTTACCCGCTACGCTCACGGGTTTACAACATGCGCTAGCACTCGGACAGCTGTCGCTACAAGAGTCGCTGAGCGCTCAGCGGCAACGACTGAAAAAATTAGACCCGATCTATCACTGCGTGGTACAGGTTTTGGAGGATGTGCTGAGCGGTGCTGCGCAAGCCGACAAACCTCAAACACTGGCTGGCATCGGTCTGGCTCACAAAGACATTTTCAATACCGCCGGCAGGGCCCCTGGCGTGGGCCATGATCGCGGCCGGCCCGTGACCGGTTTGGCGGCAGCGGCCGCCGTTCAACAGTTGCAAACCGCAGGTGCCAGCCAACTGGCCACCGTTGTCATGGCCGAATACGCCTGTGGTGCCACAGGTGAGAACCCCCACTTTCCGCGCTGCCTCAACCCGCTCAACCCAGCGGCCGTGGTCGGCGGCTCCTCCAGCGGCAGCGCTGTGGCGGTGGCCAGCGAAATCGCCTACGGCGCGATGGGCACGGACACCGCCGGCTCCGTGCGCATTCCTGCCGCCACGTGTGGACTGATTGGACTCAAAACCACGCATGGCCTGATCAACCAAGCTGGCGTCTACCCTTTGGCGCCGTCACTCGACAGCATTGGACTGCTGGCGCGCTCAGCTGCTGATGCACGGCAGTTGCTGGACGCCTTGACGCTCGGCAGCAGCGAACGACCCAGCGTGCAAGAACCCCGTCTCAAAGCGTGGATACCTGAGACCGGACTGCATGACAGCGTCACCGCGGCGCTCTCGGCGCTGGCCGACGACTGCACCGTCATACAACGCATCAGTCAACTTGCGGAGCACCGCGTGTTGACCGCGCTGTCGGAGATCCTGCTGCACCATGAAGCAGCCACCACGCACCAGAGCGGGCTGTTGAACAAGACCCTGTCGGCCAGCGTTGAGGCCGTCGCTTTGCCAGGCTTAGTGATGCCCCTGGACTGGTATCAGGCGGCGGTGCGAGACCGCAGCTCACGCGCCCGCGCATTCTTCAACGCGCACTTAAAAGACCACGACATTTTGATGATGCCAGCGCTGCCGCAGCCGGTGCCGGACGGGTCGGTGGTCACCCCTGGCAGCACTGACTTCGACGTCAAGCAATTGCTCAGCCTGCACAGTTTCATGGGCTGGGTCAATTACCTGGGCTTTCCATCACTGGTGATGCCAATTGCCAGCGATGCACGCGGCCTGCCTATCTGTGCTCAATTCATCGCCCGCCCGTTTGAGGAACGAACCTTGCTAGCCTTTGCTGATGGGCTTGAAATCAAACGCTTCGGACGCAGCGGCATCACACGACATTTTTCAAACCTGCAAAGTTGACTTTTCAATGCCAAAAATACAAGCCTCACAAGCATTGTCAAGATTTCGCGTGCTCGATCTTTCAAGGGTCCGCGCCGGTCCTAATTGCGTGCGCATGCTGACGGATTTTGGTGCCGACGTGATCCGCATAGAACCCCCACCGGGCATTGATCCCAACGAAGCCATGTTCGCGGCGAACCGGCAGGGCGGTGACTTTCAAAACATCAATCGCAACAAGCGCTCGATGACACTGAACCTGAAAAAACCCGGTGCCCTCGACATCCTGATGCGGCTCGTCAAAGAGGCCGATGTGGTAGTTGAGAACTGGCGGCCGGACGTCAAGAAAAAACTCGGCGTCGACTACGCCGCGCTGGCCGCGGTCAACCCGCGCATCATCCTCGCCAGCATCTCTGGTTTTGGCCAAGATGGCCCCTACGCCTGGCGTCCCGGTTTTGATCAGATTTTGCAGGGCATGGGCGGTTTGATGTCCGTCACCGGTCACGCCGAATCGGGCCCTGTGCGCGCCGGTCTGGCCGTGGCCGACATGAGTGCCGGCCTTTACACCGCGCTCGGCATTTTGACAGCGCTGCTCGAGCGTGAAGTCTCCGGCAAAGGCCAGTGGGTTCACGCCTCGCTCTTGCATTCGCAAATTGCCATGATGGACTTTCAAGCTGCGCGCTATTTGAACGACCAAGACGTCCCCGTACAGGTCGGCAACAACCACCCGACCAGCAGCCCCATGGGACTGTTCGAAGGAAGCGACGGCGTCTTCAACCTCGGTGCCTCCGGCGAAGGCAACTGGGTGCGTCTTTGCCAACTGATCGATAGACCCGAGTGGCTGACGGACCCGGAGTTCCTCGACGAGCCGCTGCGCGTCAAACATCGGGAGCGCCTGAACGAGGCACTCGCCCTTATTTTCAAACCCAAGACGGTGGCCGAGTGGGTCGACCAGCTGAACGAAGCCGGCGTCCCAGCAGGCCCGGTCTACACCGTGCCACAGGTCTTCGAAGACGTGCAAGTCAAGCACCTCGGCGTCACAACGTCACTCATGACCAACTTTGGAAAAGAAATGCACTACATCACCCAACCTGTGACGCTGGAGCGGACGCCCTCCAAAGTCGTTGCGCCTGCGCCTGGCTGGGGCGAACACACTGACGAAGTCCTTCAAGAAGCAGGCTACTCTGCTGCGGAGATTCAGCAGTTTCACACCGACAGCGTGGTCTAGGTCATGGGAAACGTCACCTACACCCTCGACGCCCATGTGGCCACCATCGTTCTGTCCAATGAAGGCCGCTTCAACGCCATGTCGCTGGCCATGTGGCAACAGCTGGCAGCAATGCTGGGAGAATTGAAAAACAATGCTGCTGTGCGTGCGGTGATCTTGCGCGGCGAAGGCGATCGCGCCTTTGTCTCCGGCGCCGACATCTCGGAGTTTGGCGAGCAGCGCAACAGCCCGGCGGGCGTCGCAGCCTACGACCGCGCCGTCGACGACGCCCAAACCGCGCTGGCAGGATTTCCCCGTCCCGTGATTGCCGCAATCAGTGGCATCTGCTACGGTGGCGGTCTGGGTCTGGCCTTGGCTTGCGATATTCGCTACGCATCAAAAACCGCCAAGTTCCGCATGCCAGCAGCCCGCTTAGGGTTGGGCTACGCACTCAAAGGCGTCAAGCGCATGGTCGATGTATTAGGCGTCGCCAATGCCAGCGAATTGTTTTACACGGCGCGTGTCTGCGACGCGCAAGATGCTTTGAAGATCGGCCTGGTCAGCAGCGTGCAAGACGATTGCTTTTTGCATGCTGCCGAGACTGCCTCTCAAATGAGCGCCAACGCGCCACTGACGATCGCCGCCGCCAAGCTGGCTTTTCTGACCGTGCTGGCCGGCTCGTCTGACACCGATGCAGAGGCAGTAGCGCTGGCCGTGAAGACCTGCTTTGAAAGTCAGGATTACACCGAAGGTCGCCAGGCCTTCGCAGAAAAACGTCCCGCGCGCTTTGTCGGGCGTTAACGCTTTCAGCGTCTTGCCACAGATCGTTTTCCTTTCGTTTTCCGCGTTAGTTCTCAAGCCATAGCGACTTTTATTAATCCAAACAGGAGTGTTGAAGATGAAACTCAGTACCGCCCTAGCCGCCGTCACCCTGGCGGCCTTCACGAGTCTGGTGCAAGCCATCGGCCCTGCGCCAGCGCCACTGGCACAGCGCGAAACGCTGACCATCGGTTTTGTGAAAGTCGGGCATTTGTCGCCCATCCTCAACATTGAAGAAGAACTCAAGAAGTTCAACATCGATGTCAAGCGTGCAGAGTTCGTTCGCTATGCCGACGCACGCACCGCGCTGTTGTCCAACACCGTCGACGTCTCGGCGGTCGGCCCTGGCGACCTCGCCATTGCAGCATCACAAGGCAGTCGCAACTTGATCGGCCTAACCGGTGTTGCCGGCTCGGCCAAAAACCTGGTGGTCCGCAAAGGGGTGACTATCAATGACTGGAAAGACATTGCCGGCAAGCGCATCGGCATTGCTCCCGGCTCGGCTGTCTGGTTCCAATTTGCCATGACGCTGGTGGAGCGCGGTATTCCTTACAACAGCTTCACCCCAGTGAATATTCAAGGCGGCGGCACGGCCTTCATTCAAGCCATCAAGCGCGGCGACATCGACGCCATGGTCCTTTGGGAGCCGTTTGAATCGCAAGCCGTCGCGGATGGTGATGCGTATTTTGCGAAAGGTCTGGAATACAGCCAATCCAAATCAGTGGGTGCCGAACTCGGCATGCTGGCAGCGTCGCGCGAGGCCATGACCAACAAGCGTGAAGCCGTTCGTCGTTTTCTGTGGGTCTATCTGAATGCAGAGGATCAAATGGCTAAAAACAATGCGCTCTTCGCTGACGCTTATGCCAAGTACACCGGCCTGCCGCTGGCCATTACCAAAGAGTCCTCGAAAATTATCAAGCTCGGCGGCGTGCTGACCAAGGAACAGATTCGCCTGCAAGCAGAGGCTTCCTTCAAGCAAGGCATCATTCAGAAAGATGTGGCCACTGAAGCGGCCGCACTCTACGACGATTCGATGGCCCGCGAAATCAAGCGTTGAATCCCATGCGGCGTTTGAAATTTCTGATGCTGGGGCTGCTGGTTCCAGCAGCCGTGCTGGTCTTCTGGCAGATCGCTGCCAGCCAGCCCGACATGGCCGGCATCGTTCCGACGCCGCTGGCCGTGCTAGCGGGCTGGAAAGAATGGGTCTTTGGCTCCGCGGGCATGGGCCTGAATCCTTACGGCGGCACTTGGCTGGCCAATGTCCAAAACTCGAGCCTGCGCGTGGTCCAGGGCTTCGCACTGGCTGTCTTGCTGGGCGTTCCGTTAGGGCTGTTGATCGGTTGGAGCCGCCTAGCGTCACAGCTGTTCGACCCGATGATTCAGTGTCTGCGGCCGATCCCCATCACAGCATGGTTGCCGTTCTCAATTGCCTTGTTTGGCATCAGCAATCTGGGCTCCATTTTTCTGATTTTCTTGGGTGGTTTTTATGCCATCGTCGTCAACACCACGCAAGGCGCACGGGATGTCGAGCGCAACCTGATGCGGGCCGCACTGATGATGGGCGCAACCCGCAGCCAAATTTTGCGACGGGTTGTTTTCCCCTCGGCTATGCCGTCTATTTTCACGGGCCTGCGGATTGGTTTGGGGATTTCCTGGACAGCCGTGATCGTGTCTGAGATGGTGGCCGTGAAGTCGGGTCTGGGCTATGTCCTGTGGGACGCCTACTACGTCGGTCGCATGGACATCGTGCTGGCTGACATGGTGTCTATCGGTGCCATGGGCTACCTCAGCGATCGCCTGATTGTCCTCAGCGAACGGCGGGTTCTTCGCTGGCGCATCCTTCAAAACCATTGAGAACCATGACCGCCATCCACATCGAAAAACTCGACAAAATTTACCCGACAGAGCCACCGGTTCATGCACTCGACAAGATTGATCTGAAGATCAAATCCGGCGAATTTGTAGCTTTGCTGGGGCCCTCGGGTTGCGGTAAATCGACGCTGCTGAATTTGCTGGCTGGCTTTGAACAGGTCAGCAACGGCACGCTGACGGTGCACGGACGCAGCATCCACAAACCGGGGCCAGACCGGGGCGTGGTCTTTCAAGAAGCTGCGCTTTTCCCTTGGCTTAGCGTCTGGGAAAACGTGATTTTCGGCCCTAAAACCCAAGGCCTCAAAGCCAAGGACTACGAAGACCGCGCCAACGAGATGTTGAAAATCGTTGGCCTGACGGATTTCAAAAACCATTTACCGGTTCAGCTCTCAGGCGGCATGCGCCAACGGGTCGGCATTGCGCGCATCCTGACGCTCGGATCACAAGTGCTGCTGATGGACGAACCCTTCGGCGCGCTCGACGCACAGACGCGCCTGACGATGCAAGAACTGCTGCTGTCGGTCTGGCAACAGCTCAAGCCCACCATCTTGTTTGTCACCCATGACATCGATGAAGCTTTGTTTTTAGCCGACACCATTTACGTCATGTCGGCGCGACCCGGGCGCATCCAAGCACGCATCGATGTCGCGCTCAAACGCCCCCGCACGATTGAAGACACGACGGCCGAAGACTTCAACTCCATGAAGCGGGAAATTCTTCGTCAAATCCGTCACTGAAAGACATCGCTATGGCCAATCCGCGCATACCCTATCGCTTCTCCAATGAAGGTCCGGCTTTAGTGCCGCCGCCCGAGGGAAATATCCTGGTGCATCTGGTGGTCAACGTGGAGCACTGGCAGTTTGATGCGCCGATGCCGCGCACGCTCATCACGCCGCCGCACGGTAAAGAGACCGTGCCCGATGTGCCCAACTTCAGCTGGGCCGATTACGGCATGCGCTGCGGCCTGCCACGCATCCTCGAAGCCATTCAAGACCGCGGTCTGCCCGCATCAACCAGCATCAACGCCGGCGTGATTGATGCCTACCCGCGCGCCGCTGAAGCCATGCATGCCGCTGGCTGGGAATTCATTGGCCACGGCATGCACCAGAAGTCACTGAACCATGCGGGTGCTGAAGAAGAAGTGGTTCGCACCAGCTTGGACATGATCGAATCTTTCACGGGGATACGCCCCCGCGGCTGGCTCGGCCCAGGCCTGCGCGAAGGCCACAACACCCCCGAAACCCTCAAGGCTGCAGGTGTGGACTACGTCTTTGACTGGGTCGTTGACGATGTGCCCAACTGGATGACCACGGCGAACGGCCCTTTGCTCAGTCTGCCCTACAACCTAGAGATCAACGACTCGATCATTTATGCCATCGAGAAGCATTCCTCAGACGAAATGCTGGAGCGGCTGAAACGGACATTGGCACTCTTTGTGCGTGAAGCGCCCAAGCGCCCTCGGGTGCTGGCCATCGGCTTGCATCCCCACCTGATCGGCGTGCCCCATCGTTTCGGTTCTTTCGAACAAATGCTCGACTTGCTGATGCAAACCCCTGGCGTGTGCTTCAAGCAGGGACACGAGATCGCCGACTGGTTCAGCGCACAAGTTCCGCCACCCGTGTCGGCCTGATTTTTTCATCTCACATTCAATTAACTCAACAAGGATAGTCGTCATGGATTTGCAACTCAAGGGAAAACGCGCTGTGATCACCGGTGGCTCCAAGGGCATTGGACTGGCCATCGCCATGCGATTTGCGAAGGAAGGGGCGATACCCGTTTTGGTCTCGCGAACCGCTGAGGCGCTGGACAAAGCAGCACTCGCCATCCAGCAAGAAACCGGCATCCTCGCCCAGACCATCGCGGTCGACCTGGCAAACCACGATGGCATTGCGCAATTGATGACGAATGCAGGCGAGATCGATATTCTGGTGAACAACGCAGGCGCGATTCCGGGCGGCTCACTCGCGGATATCGGCGAAGACAAATGGCGGCAGGCGTGGGAACTCAAACTGTTTGGCTACATCAATCTGATTCGCGCCGTGTTGCCCGTCATGGAGCAACGCGGCAGCGGTGTGATCAGCAACATCATCGGCATGGCCGGCGCAGCACCGCGGGCCGAATACATTTGTGGATCGACGGCCAATGCGGCACTCATGGCGTTCACGCAAGCCTTGGGCGGAACCAGCCCACGTAAAGGCGTTCGGGTTTTTGGTATCAATCCTTCACCGACGCGAAGCGACCGCATGGAAGGCATGTTGCGCATGCAAGCCAGCAAAAAATTAGGCGATGAAAACCGTTGGCTGGAGCTCACCGCGGGCCTGCCCTTTGGCCGCATGACCGAGCCGGCAGAAATTGCCGACCTGACTGTCTTCAGCTGCTCCCCTCTGTCAGGCTACTTGTCGGGAACCGTGCTGAATGTCGACGGCGGCCAGTCGTTTGCCTCACCCGTTTGACGCGCAGAAAACCCACACACGCACCGATGTCACAAACTTCAACTCTGCCCGTTCTGATTGTGGGCGCAGGCCCTGTGGGGCTGCTGTGCGCCCTGGAGCTGGCGCGGCGGGGCGTGCCGGTGCTCGTCATCGAAGCCGAGCCTGGCACCACACTCGACTTACGTGCCGGCACGTTTCACCCACCGACCATCGAAATGCTGCAACCCGATGGCGTGGCAGATGCCATGCTGGAAGTTGGCATCCAAGTAGAGCGCTGGCAATCGCGCGACCGCGAGCATGGTTTGATTGTGGAGTGGGATTTGTCGGCACTTCAAAACGACACGCCCTACCCATTTCGTCTGCACCTGGAGCAGCACCGCTTGACGCCGATACTGCTTGAAAAATTAGCGGCTTACCCGCATGCCGAGGTGCGGTTTTCTCATGAATTCATCGGCCTCACGCAGCAGCCCGATGAGGTCACGGTACAAGCCCGCAATGCACATGGCGACGTCGTGCTACGAGCCAGCTGGGTGGTTGGTGCGGACGGTGGGAAAAGCCCGGTGCGCAAAGCGGCACAGATTGGATTTGACGGCTACACCTGGCCCGAACGCTACAGCGTGGTCAGCACGACTTTTGACTTTGAACCACTCGGCTACGCAGACAACGCCTACATCAGTGACCCCGAGCAATGGATCGCCTTTTTCAGGATGCCCGACAAAGGCCCGCCCGGTCTGTGGCGCATGACCTTGCCCGTTGGACAAGAATTGAGCGATGACGAGGTCTTGGCAGCACCGTTCGCACAGCGGGCCATCAACCGTGCCATTGGGGCACCAGACACCGATCGCTACCCGATCGTTCACCAGAGCGTGTACCGGGTTCACCAACGGGTTGCCAACCAGTTTCGGGTCGGGCGCGTGCTGCTGGCAGGTGACTCAGCGCACGTTAACAACCCGCTCGGTGGCTTTGGCCTGAACAGCGGGATTCACGATGCGGTGAATCTCGGCGACAAACTCGCCCGCGTGTTCCATGGCGATGCCAACGCCGACCTGCTCGACCTGTATGAGCGCCAGCGCCGGACGGTGGCGATGGAGTACGTGCAAAACATCTCCATCAAAAACAAAGAGAACCTCGAAGAAAAGGATCTGGCCAAACGGCTGGCCCGGTTCGACGAGTTACGCACCGTGGCGCAAGACCCTGAGAAAACCCGGGCCTACCTGCTCATGTCTTCCATGATCAACAGCATCAAACGCGCCAACGCCATCACTTGATTTTCGATCCGCCAGTCTTACCCAAGGAGCTTTCATGACCCGCCGTTCTATATCAAGCTCTTTCGTCAAGATCTCCGTGCTCTTGTCGCTCAGTGCGTTGTCGATGCTCAGCCAAGCGCAACCCGCCGCTTGGCCGCAAAAGCCCATCAGGATCATCGTGCCGTTTGCGGCTGGCGGCAACACGGACGGCATCGCCCGGCTCACGGCCGAGCGTCTGACGCACTCATTGGGCCAACCCGTGCTGATCGAAAACAGGGCTGGCGCGGGGGGTGCCATTGCCGCCGACCTGGTGGCCAAGTCGACCCCTGACGGCTACACCCTGATGATGGCGGCCATGCCTGTTTTGGCGATCCTGCCGACCATCACCAAAACCAATTTCGACACGCTGCGCGACTTCACCCCCATCAGCATTGTCGGCAGCAACCCGTTTGTGATGGCTGTCCATAAATCGGTGCCCGCCAACAATGCCAGCGAGCTGGCAGATTTTGCGAAAAAAAATCCAGGCAAACTGAACTACGCATCAGGCGGTTCAGGCAGTGTTTCACACCTGTCGGCGGCGCTCTTTGTGAGGCGCGCCAACATCGACATGACCCACATCAGTTACAAGGGCGGCAGCCCGGCAGTGACCGACTTGCTGGGCGGTCAGGTGCACATGTATTTTGGCAATCTCTCTGAACTCGCCCCCCATGCCGCGGGTGGACAAATACGCATCATTGGTGTGTCGAGTGCCCGGCGTGCACGCCAACTGCCCGACGTTCCGACCATCGCTGAATCCGGATTTCCCGGCTTCAAGACAATCACCTGGAATGGCTTGGTCGCCCCCGCTGGGACGCCCCCAGCCGTCATCAACCGTATCGCATTGGCGGTGAAAGACGCCGTTGCCTTGCCCGACACCATCGCCAAACTCAGCCAAATGGGCGTTGACCCGATTGGCGACACGCCCGCCCAGTTTTTAGACACACTGAAGGCAGACCTTGCCATCTGGTCCGAAGCGGCCAAAGCCAGCAACCTGAAAATGGAGTGACCCATGATTGAACATCGCACACCCTCGCTTGATACGCTGGCCACACGGGCCAAAGTGGCCGTGGTCGTTCCGGCGACCAACACCATCGTGCAGCCGGAGATGGAGGCCATGCGGCCGCCGGGCGTGACCAACCATGTGACCCGCATGCACCTGCCGCCGCGCCCCTACGACGATCAAGTCGCCTATAAAAAAGCGTTGGAAACAGAAGAGGGCAACCTCGAAGCTGCACTGCAATTGGTGATGGTCTGCGAGCCCCATGTGGTCGCGCACGGTCATTCGATTCACTCCTTTCGCGGCGATGGCCAACGTGCACTGGCCGAAGAAGAGCGCCTGGAAAAACTATGTGGCGTGCCTTTTGTCACGCCCTCGCGCGCCGTGTTGGCGGGCCTGAAAGCCATTGGTCAGCCACGCAAAATTGCGATTTTGACGCCCTATTGGCCACCTGCCGACATGATGATTGCCGACTTCTTCAGGTCGTGTGGCTATGAAGTGACATCGACCTACGGCCTCAAGTCAACAGGTCCGACCGCCGTGGCCCGATTCACGGCAGCGCAGATCATGCAAGGCTTTGCCGATGTAGATCAGCCCGACGCGGAAGTGCTGGTTCACGTTGGCACCAATCTGCCCGTGTCTGCCATGACGCCACAGATCGAAGAAAAATTTGGCAAACCGCTGATAGGCGTGAACGTGGCGACTTACTGGCATGCCCTGCGGCGTCTGGGCATTCAGGACAAGTTGCCGGGCATGGGCTTGCTCGCAGAAAAATATTGAAGAAGATGAGCGCAGGCGGGGTTCTTACAATACCCGCATGACTTTTCTTGACATGCTCGACACCGCCGGACGGCAGAACCAATCCATGCTGTGCGTGGGGCTGGACCCGGAACCCACCCGCTTCCCCGGCAAGCTCAAAGGCGACGCCAACAAGATCTATGATTTTTGCGCGGCTATCGTTGACGCCACGGCCGATCTCGTGGTGTCCTTCAAGCCGCAAATTGCCTACTTTGCCGCCCACCGCGCCGAAGGCCAGTTGGAGCGTTTGATGGAGCACATGCGCCGTGTGGCGCCGCAGGTGCCGATCATTCTGGACGCTAAGCGTGGCGACATCGGCAGCACCGCACAGCAATACGCCATTGAGGCTTTCGAGCGCTACGGCGCTGACGCTGTCACGCTGTCGCCCTTCATGGGTTTTGACTCGGTCGCGCCGTATTTGAAGTATGCAGGCAAGGGTGCATTTTTGCTGTGCCGCACTTCCAACCCCGGTGGTGACGACCTGCAAAACCAGCGCCTCGCCTCGGTGGAAGGCCAACCGCTGTTGTACGAACATGTGGCGCGTTTGGCGCAAGGCCCGTGGAACCTCAATGGCCAACTCGGGCTGGTGGTGGGCGCTACCTACCCGGCCGAAATTGAGCGCGTGCGCCAAGTCGCACCGACATTGCCGTTGCTCATTCCCGGCGTAGGCGCTCAGGGCGGTGACGCCGTGGCCACCGTGCGCGCCGGTTACAAAGCCGGTGCGCCCATCATCGTCAACTCATCGCGGGCGATTTTGTACGCTTCGTCAGGTGATGACTTTGCCGAAGCCGCAAGGCGCGAAGCCATCAAGACGCGGGATGTGCTGCAGGCTGCAAAACAAGACTGCGCCCATTAAGTCCCCGTGCAAAATTCCCAAGGCACTGGACTGTCGCCATCGGCGCCAAAGCCCTGCGCGATCAACGCCCTGAGCCACTGGTGGCCTGGGTCCCGATGCAAACGGGCGTGCCAGAACTGATGAATTGCACTGCTTTGCACGGCCAGTGGCAAGGCGCAGATGGTCAAGCCAAATGGACGCGTCACGCGTTGCGCAAAGCGTTCAGGCACCGTGGCGATCAGATTTGAATGCCCGAGCACATCGCCAAGTGCCACATAGTGCGGCACGGTCAGGCGTATCCGGCGTTGCAAACCTTGACGCTCTAGCGCCTCATCCACCCGACCGTGGCCCGTGCCGGCGGCCAGTACCCGCACATGCGCCGCAGTGGCAAACTCCGCCAAACCCAGCGTTTTGCGCCTCGCCAAGGGATGGGCTTGGCGCATCAGGCACACATAGTCTTGCCGGAACAGCGCTTGCTGAAAAAACCCGGCCTGCAATTGAGGCAACAAGCCCAGCGCCAGGTCGATGCGACCGGAGGCCATGTCGTCTTTCAAGCTGTCGCGGGTGACAGACACCACGTTCAAAGTGACCGCCGGAGCGTGTTGGTCGAGCAGGTCCATCAGCACGGGCAAGAAATACATTTCGCCAACATCGGTCATCGCCACGCTAAAGGTGCGCGTGCTGCTGGCGGCATCAAAACTGCTACGCACGTTCAAGGCCAAATGCAGCGCGTCCAGCGCTTGCGCCACCGGCTCGGCCAGTTGCAGGGCAAACGGGGTCGGTTGCATGCCTTGCTGGGTCCGCAAAAAAAGCTCGTCGCCCAAGGTCAGTCGCAAGCGCTTGAGCGCGCTGCTGACCGCCGGCTGGCTCATGCCCAGGGTCTGGGCCACGCCAGAAACCCGCTTCTCTCTGAGCAGGTGTTGGAAGACGAGCAACAGATTGAGGTCGATTTGGGTGAGTTGCATGAGAATAAAAGAGTGAGAGAGCTTGCGATATTTGATATTCAAATAGAGTGTATCGACCTGCTTCGATTTACGAATTTAAGAAGCTGACGGATGATGCACGCCATAAATATGAGGAGACACCGCATGAGTCTGAGTCCTGCTGCGCAGCCCATCCATTGGGAAAAAGGTGACACCAGTCGCATCCCCTTCGGCGTTTACACCGACGAGCAACGCCACAAGAAGGAACTGGAGCGCTTTTTCTACAAGGCCCACTGGTGCTATGTGGGTCTGGAAGCGGAAATCCCTGAGTCTGGCGACTTCAAGCGCACGGTGGTCGGTGAACGTTCGGTCATCATGACGCGTGCCGATGACGGCCAGATCCATGTGGTTGAAAATGTCTGCGCGCATCGGGGCATGCAGTTTTGCCGCGAACGGCACGGCCACAAAAAAGAATTTGTCTGCCCCTACCATCAGTGGAGCTACACGCTCAAAGGCGATCTGCAGGGCGTCCCTTTCCGGCGGGGCGTGCGCCAAGACGGCAAGGTCAATGGCGGCATGCCGGCTGACTTCGATCCCAAAGACCACGGCCTCACAGCGCTGAAGGTCGCCGTGCGAGGCGGCGTGGTGTTTGCGTCCTTCGATCATGCTGTCGAGTCGCTAGAAGACTTCATGGGCCCGACCATCCTGGGCTACTTCGACAGGCTCTTCAACGGCAGGAAGTTGATCATCTTGGGCTACAACCGGCAACGCATTCCAGGCAACTGGAAGCTGATGCAAGAAAACATCAAAGACCCTTATCACCCTGGTCTGCTGCACACTTGGTTTGTGACGTTCGGACTTTGGCGGGCCGACAACAAATCGGAGCTGCGCATGGATGCGCACCACCGACATGCGGCCATGGTGTCAACCCGCGGCAGCGCTGGTCAAGCATCGGGGCAGGCTTCGCAAGTGACGCAGGTCAGTAGCTTCAAAGCCGACATGCAACTCAACGACCCCAGCTTTCTGGACATCGTTCCTGAAGCTTGGTGGGGCGGCCCGACTGCCGTGATGACCACCTTGTTTCCGAGTGTTATTTTTCAGCAGCAAGTCAACAGCGTGTCAACCCGTCACATTCAGCCTGACGGCCACGGCGCATTTGATTTTGTCTGGACGCATTTTGGTTTTGACGATGACACGCCCGAGATGCATGAACGCCGCTTGCGCCAAGCCAATCTGTTTGGCCCAGCCGGTTTTGTGTCAGCTGACGATGGCGAGGTGATCGAGTTTTCGCAGCAGGCTTTTGAGAGCAAACCGCAGCACCGCACGCTGGCCGAGTTGGGCGGCCGCGAGGTTGGCGAAACCGACCACATGGTCACCGAAACGCTAATTCGCGGCATGTACGCCTACTGGCGCAAAGTGATGGAGGAGTGAGCATGATCAACTTTGAAACGCACTTGGCGCTGACCCGTTTGTATGCCGATTACGCACTGGCCGTAGACAGCGGTCAGTGGGCATTGTGGCCTGAATTCTTCCTTGAAGACGGCGTCTACAAACTGCAACCGCGCGAGAACTATGAGCGCGGTTTTCCGCTGGCCACGCTGTCGTTTACCAGCAAAGGAATGCTCAAGGACCGCGTCTATGGCATCCAGGAAACGCTGTTTCATGACCCGTATTACCAGCGCCATGTGGTGGGTGCCCCGGTGGTCCGCAAGGTTGAAGCCGGCCGCATTCACAGCGAAGCCAATTACGCTGTGTTTCGCACCAAGCTCGACAAGCTCAGCACGGTCTTCAATGTGGGCCGCTACATCGACACCATCGTGCAGACGCCGGAAGGCCTGAAGTTTGCCGAACGACTGGTGGTCTATGACAGTGAAATGATCCCCAACGCCATCATTTACCCGATTTGAAAGTGCACATGAATCCCTGGATTGACGTCGCGGCCGAAGCCGATTTGTTTGAAGGCGCTGGCATTGCCGTGCAAGCGCCGGGCTATGACGTGGCCCTTTTCAGTATCGAAGGTGAGGTCTTCGCCACCGACAACATCTGCTCGCACGGTCACGCCAAATTGTGCGACGGCTACGTCGAAGGGCATGAGGTGGAATGCCCATTTCACCAAGGCCGGTTTGATGTGCGTACGGGCGCAGCGACCTGCGCCCCAGCCACAGAGCCGGTCAAATCTTGGCCAGTGAAAATTGAAGGCGGCCGCGTTTACCTGCAGTTCGAAGGGTGAGCTACTTATAAACTTTCTTGAGCAGCGCGATCAAGGTCTTGCGCTCTTCCGGACTGAGTCTGTCGGCCGTCTCCGACTCTAATTGTGCCGCTGTTTTTTCAGCACTGCGCATCATGGCCAACCCTTCCGCAGAGGGGTGCAAACCAGTGGCTCTGCCATCTTGAGGATGTGGCAGTCGATGGATGAGTTGCCGCTTTTCCATGGTCGAAATCATCCCCACCAAGTTAGGCGCCTGCAACCCCAGAGATGCGCACAATTGACGCGACGTGATACCGGGGTTATGCGCGATGAGCGAGAGCACAGAAAAGTCAACGGGCCGCAAATCGTAAAGACGCATCCGGTCCATGAAGACACCAATGATGGCCAGCGCTGCGCGGCGAGCGTTGTAGCCAATCAATGTTTCGAGGTAGCGTGTATTCACCTTCTGAACGCTGGGTATTTGGGTCTTAGCGTCCATGGCTTGATCAAATAAATGGCTGAGCATACGCATCTTTTAAAAATGCGTCTTCATGATGCTCATGCACAAATTGAATTCCGGGGAAATCCAGTGCCGCAGAGCACGGGCAGGCTCGGTCCATCGGCCAGACAGCTCATGCGCCGAGTCGGCTGGCACGGCTTGCTTGATTTGCAGCCAGGCCCAATCCAGCAAGAGCAAAGCGATGGCGCGCAGGTAATCGTCCGCGACCCAATAGGGAAGTTCAATCTCGGTTTTCGCTTTACTCATTAGCAAGCTGGTGAACGCCTTCAAGTCGTTCATCTGACTCAGCAGCTGGGCACTCTCTTGGTTCTTTAAGTCCAGCTCAAGACACAGGGTTTGTAAAAATTCGAACAGCCCGACCCCACCGTCCGGCAATACTTTGCGAACCAGCAAGTCAATCGCTTGGATCTCGTTGGTCCCCTCATAAATCATGGTGACCCGCGAGTCACGCACGATTTGCTCAATTCCCCATTCGCGCACGTAACCATGGCCACCAAAGACCTGTAGACAGTCGCTGCTGCCTTTGAAGGCCTGAGCCGTCCAAGCAGCTTTGAGCACTGGCGTGACGTAGCTGCACCACTGTTGAGCCGCATGACGACGAGCGGCGTCTGGATGGTGTTTGGCCAAGTCGAGTTCGACCGCGGTGCGGTAAGCTAGCACACGGCCACCATCAATCCATGCGCGCTGGGTCGACAAAATGCGACGCACTGCCGGGTGCTCTGCGATCGGGTCTGGTGTGGTGCTCATCGGCTGCTTAGGGGCCCGCATTTGCCGACGCTCCTTGGCGTAGGCATCGGCCTTTTGCCAAGCAGCCTCCAGCAGGCCAATGCCTTGCAAGCCCACATGCAAACGCGCTGCATTCATCATCACAAACATGGCGTTGAGGCCGCGGTTCGGCTCACCAATCATCCACGCGGTGGCCTCGTCAAAGCGCATGGCGCAGGTCGGGCTGCCGTGCAGACCCATTTTGTCTTCAATGCGATCGCAATGAACGGCATTGACAGCGCCATCGGGCAGCACCTTGGGGGCGAGAAATAAAGACAGTCCTTTGGGTCCCGGTGGCGCATCGGGCAGGCGCGCCAAAACCAGATGAACGATGTTGTCGCTCAAGTCGTGCTCGCCGCCGGAGATGAAAATCTTGGTTCCACTCAAACGGTAACTGCCGTCTACTTGCGGTGTCGCTTTGCTGCGAAGCAGACCCAAGTCACTGCCGGCGTGGGGCTCGGTCAGGCACATGGTGGCCAACCATTCGCCGGTCGCTATTTTTTCAAGATACCTCGACTTCAGAGACGCGCTGCCGTGGTGCTTGAGACACTCATAAGCGCCATGCAACAAACCAGGCGCCATAGTCCAGCCATGGTTGGCCGCACTCAGCATGTCATACAGCACCGCTTCGAGCACCGCCGGCAAACCCTGGCCGCCATCTCCCGGCGAGCAGGCGAGTGCAGGCCAACCGGCTTGCCAAAAGGCCTGATAAGCCGCCTGGAAACCGGGTGGCGAGGTGACCTTGCCGCCCACCCAATGGCAACCGATGGTATCGCCGATTTCTTGCAAAGGCGCGACAACTTGGGCGACAAACTTGCCGGCTTCGTCGACGACTTGACGCATCAGGTCCGCGTCGGTGTCTGCGAACACGGTGAGCGCCTTCAACTGCTCAGGCACTTTGAGAACGTCGTGAAGGATGAAGTGAATATCGTCCAACGGCGGCTGGTAGTTCATGCGACTTCTTTCTTGCGAGCAGCACCCAAATAGGTGTCGATCACGCGTGAATCGGTGGCCAATTCTTTGGCCGTTCCGTGTAGTGCGATCTCACCCATTTCCAGCACATAGCCGTCGTCGGCGGTTTCCAGCGCAGCGCGGGCGTTTTGTTCCACCAGCAGCGTGGTCACGCCGGTATTGCGCAGACCATCAATCGTACGGAAGATTTCCTTCACCACCAAAGGCGCCAAACCCAAGCTCGGCTCGTCCAGCATCAACAGCACCGGGCGGGCCATCAAGGCGCGGCCGACCGCCAACATTTGACGCTCGCCACCGGACAAGGTGCCAGCCATTTGAGCGCGTCGTTCCAGCAGGCGCGGGAAGAGTTCGTAGACCACATGCATCTGCTCACGCCAGAGTTTATTTTTTTGCCTCACTTGGCGGAACGCACCCAGCACGAGGTTGTCTTCGACCGACATCGTGCCGAACAATTCACGCCGCTCGGGCACCAGAGAAATACCCAGCATCACGCGGTCTTCGAGCGTGAGGGCGCTGACGTCCTGACCGTTGAATTCAATGGTTCCGCGTCCAGGCAGCACACCCATCAGCGTGTTGAGCAAGGTAGATTTACCAGCGCCATTGGGGCCGATCACCGTGATCACACTGCCCTTGTCGGCGTGCAAACTGATGCCGTGCAAGACCTCGGCTCGGCCGTAGCCAGCACGCAAATTTTGGACACGAAGAAGTGGCGTTGTCATGTCAAGCGTCCTCAATGTTCAGTGCCAAGATAGGCTGCGCGGACTGCCGGGCTTTGCTGAATTTCAACCGGCGTGCCTTGGGTCAGCAAGGTGCCAAACTCCATCACCACCAAGTGGTCACAGACATCCATCACCAAGTCCATGTCGTGCTCCACCAGCAAAATGCTCATGCCTTCACCGCGCAGTTGGCGCAACACATCGGCCAAGGCTTGTTTCTCTTTGTGGCGCAGTCCGGCGGCGGGTTCGTCCAACAACAACAGCGCCGGGTCACTGCACAAAGCGCGGGCAATTTCCATCAAGCGTTGCGGCCCCATGGCCAGGTTGCCGGCCTGCTCGTGCAGGTGCGCGCCCATGCCGATGCGTTCCAGTTGGCGCTGTGCTTCACGCAGTAACTGGCGCTCCTCGTCGCGGTTCAAACGGGCCATAGCGGACGCCACATCCTTGCGACCGCGCAGATGCGCGCCCAGCGCGACATTCTCCAGCACCGTCATGTCCGGGATCATCTTGACGTGTTGGAAGGTGCGCGACATGCCTCGGCTGGCGATCTCCCGGGAGCGCAGACCGCTGATGTCTTCACCGCGAAAAACCACTTTGCCACTGGTCAGCGACAAGACACCGGTGATCAGGTTGAAGGTGGTGGATTTACCCGCACCGTTCGGTCCGATGAGCCCCACAATTTGCCCGGCCTTGATTTGAAAGCCAATGTCATTGACGGCCACCAAGCCGCCGAACTGTTTGCGGATGGCTTGCACCTCCAACACCAACTCGCCCGTCGCCGGTTTGTTGCGTTCGCTCAGTGCCGGGGCATTGGCCCAGTCCATCAAGCGCTGCGGGCGGGGCAATTTTTGCTCCACCAGTGACCACAGCCCATTGGGCAAAAACTTCAGCGTGAGCACCAGCACAATGCCGAACACAATGGTTTCATAGCTGCCGCTGGTGCCAATCAGCATCGGCAGCAGCACTTGGAGTTGGTCTTCCAGAAGCTTCGTGAGTAGCGCACCGGTGATGGCGCCCCACACATAGCCGACACCGCCGACCACCGTCATGAACAGGTATTCAATACCCATCTTCAGACCGAAGGGCGACGGGTTGACGGAGCGCTGAAAGTGCGCAAACAGCCAACCTGAAACCGATGCCAACAGCGCGGCGATGACGAAAATGATGATCTTGTAGCGCAAGGTGTTGACGCCCATGGCTTCGGCCATCTGGGTGCCAGTGCGCAACGAACGCATGGCCCGCCCCGGACGCGAATCCAGCAAATGAAGGATCGCCAGCGCCGCCAGCACCACGACCGACCAGGCGAACAAAAAGAAGCCGCGGCCCTGGCCCAACTCGATGCCGAAGAGAGACAGTGTTTGAATCCCCAGCAAGCCGTCGTACTTGCCGAGCGCATCCAAATTGCCCATCAGGTAGTACAGCGACAAGCCCCAGGCAATGGTCGCCAGTGGCAGAAAGTGACCAGACATGCGCAGCGTGATACCCGCCACGATCAGTGCTGAAACACCCGTGATGGCGAGTCCGATAAAGAGCGTCATCCAAGGCGACAAACCCGTGTTGAGTGTCAGCCAAGCGGTGCTGTAAGCGCCGATACCGACGAATGCCGCTTGCCCAAAAGAGGTCAAGCCGGCGACACCCGTCAGCAGCACCAAGCCCAAACCGACCAGACTGTACAAAGCGATGTAGTTGAGTTGCGTGATCCAAAAATCTGGCAACGGCAGCACGGCCAACAGCACGATAGCGACGACCAGTGCCAGTAATCCATAGCGTCTCGCCAGCATCTCAATGCTCCTCGTCCGAAGGGCCGCTCTGCAGCGAGCGCCACAGCAAAATCGGCAGAATGAGCGTGAATACGATCACCTCTTTGAAGGCGCTGGCCCAAAAGGAACCAAACGCTTCGACGGTGCCGACAAACAAAGCGCCCAACAGCGCACCCGGATAGCTCGACAAGCCGGCGATCACCGCGGCGACAAAGCCCTTGAGGCCGATCAAAAAGCCAGAGTCATAAAACACCGTGGTAGTCGGCCCGATCAGCAAACCCGACAAGGCACCAATCAAGGCCGCCATGGCAAAAGTGAGTTGTCCGGCGCTGTGCGATGAGATGCCCACCAAGCGTGCGCCCAAGCGATTCACCGCTGTCGCCCGCAAGGCTTTGCCGTACAGGGAACGTTCAAAAAATAGCCACAACATCACGATCAGCGCTAACGATGCCGTGAAGATGATGATGGTTTGCCCCGACAACACCACCGGTCCCAGCGGCAAACGAATGTCCCAGAACGACGGGTTGCGAAATCCTTCAGCGCCGAAAAACAGCAGGCCCAGTCCGGTCATGGCGAAGTGCACGCCGACCGCCACAATCAGCAACACCAGCGGTGTGGCCGCTTCCAGCGACTGAAAGGCGACCCGATAAACCAGCGGTCCAAAGGCAGTCACGATGGCCACGCTCAACAAGGCTTGAACGATCAGCGGAAATTGCTGGGGTGCAGCCCAAGACGTCAGGCCCGCAATCGCGCCCGGCAGAAGGAGAGTCTTAACACCGGCTTTTAGCGCCGCAAAGGCATTACGATGCCGCTGCCAAGCGCTGGTCAAGTCCATCAATGCGGCGACGCCAGCCAGAATGAGCAAGAGCCAGACCGTGCCGGGAATTTTGCCGGTTTGCAAAATAGCCAGTGTCAATGCGCCATAGGCGACGAACTCACCTTGCGGGATAAAAATGACTCGCGTGACGGTGAATACCAGCACGGTGGCCAGACCCAACAGGGCATAAATTGCCCCGTTGATGAGGCCGTCCAGCAGCAGAATGCTGGCGATCGAGGTATCCATGACCGACCCTTGGTTGAAGACTCACAAAGAAGGAAATAACCCATGCCCGCTAGGTCGTCATGAGAGACGCTCTAGCGGGTCAAGTTGGCGAGCGTTTTATTCCATTTTCCAATCACCATTGACGACCTTGACGATGACGCCGGTCTCGTTGGTGAAGCCCCAATGGTCTTGCTTCGTCCACAACATGATGCCGTGGGCGAAGTTGGTTCGGCCCATGTTTTCAATCGCATCGCGCAGCGCTGTCCGGAACTCTTGGGTCCCAGGCTTGCCTTTTTTCAGCGCCACCGGGATGGCTTTTTCCATGACGATGGCGGCGTCGTAAGCATGACCGGCAAACTGGTTGCGACTGCCCGCACCGTAGACTTTTTCGTACTTCTGGACGAAGTCAATCGCGAGTTTCTTGGAAGGATGGCTGTCAGGCAGTTGCTCAGGCGCGATGACCGGACCAGAGACCACGTAAGAGCCTTCGACCGCTTTGCCGCCAACGCGCATCAAGTCCCGCGTAGCGGCTGCGTGCGTTTGGTAAATCTTGCCTTTGAAGCCACGGTCGACGATCGCCATGTGGGGCATAGCCGCACCGCTACCAGAGGCGACGACCAGCATCGCATCAGGATTGGCGGCTGTTAATTTCAGAGCTTGCGCCGTGACGCTGGTGTCGGTGCGGGCAAAGCGCTCAGCGGCGATGACCTTGATGCCGGCTTTTTCGGCGATCGGGGTGAATTCTTTCAGCCAGCCTTCGCCGTAGGCATCGGTGTAACCCAAAAAGCCGACCGTTTTGATGCCTTGCTTTTTCATATGTTCCACCACGGCATGCGACATGACCGAGTTGGATTGCGGCAAACGAAAGCTCCACGCATCTTTGCCAGGTGGCAGGCCGGCGGGTGTTGCCAGCAGTTGCGGGGTCTGGCTTTCCATGGCGACATCCGCCATCGCGATGCCGACCGGTGTGGCGGCAGAGCCAACGATCAAATCAACTTTTTCGTCGGTCACAAAGCGGCGCGCGTTCTTGACACCGTTGGTTGGATCAGTGGCGTCATCAAGCACGATGTATTTCATCTTCTCGCCGGCAATGCTGGCAGGCCACAAGGCGATTTGGTTCTTCATCGGAATGCCTAGGCCGGAGGCCGGCCCGGTCAAAGGCAGGCTCACGCCGACCGTGATGTCGGCTTGCGCCGTACCAGTGATCAAGGCCGCGACGGCCGTTGCAACGAGTGTTTTAAAGTTCTTCATGGTGGTTGTCTCCTGATAAGTTTTGTTAGCGTTGAGGGAAAAATGTTGAGCTGACTCGGCTCTTTTATGAGCACAGTCGCTTGATGAATTCAGGCACGGGAATGGCCTTGATGCGATCAGCATGCTCGGGATGGCGCGTGCAAAAAGCCCGTGTTTCAGTGCCGTCGCAGAGCATCTCGTCTCCGCGTTTGACCACGTGCTTGTGGATGAACACTTTGTCTCGCCATTCCTCCACCGAGGTGTGAATTTGCAACGTTTCACCATAGGTCGCGGGCCGTGAAAATTTGGTGTGAATCTCCAGCAAAGGGGTGCCGATGATGCCGGTGGTCTTGACCAGTTCACGCCATGGCGGCACGCCGCATTGAACAAAAAAATTCAGGGACGAGGCATCCATCCATTTGGAGAAATTCGGAAAGAAGACGATGCCCGCCGGATCGCAATCGCCGAACATCACGTTGACTTCATAGATGACAGTTTTGGTCATGGTTTTTAACAGGGATGAGTGGCTTAGCGTGGCGCCATGCGCAATGCGCCGTCGAGTCGAATCACTTCGCCATTCAGGTGCATGTTGGTGACGATATGGCTGGCCAGTTGCGCAAATTCTTCAGGCTTGCCCAGGCGCGCCGGGAACGGGATGCTGGCCGCCAGCGACGCCTGCACCGGCTCGGGCAGGGTTTTCATCAGCGGCGTGGCGAACAGGCCTGGGGCAATGGTGCAGACCCGAATGCCGTATTGCGCCAAGTCTCGCGCCATCGGCAAGGTCATGCCGACCACGCCGCTTTTGGAGGCGCTGTAAGCCTGCTGGCCCACTTGGCCGTCAAAGGCTGCGACTGACGCGGTCAAGACCATCACACCGCGCTCGCCGTCTTCCATCGGTGGCAACTTGGCGCAGGCTGCTGCAAACAAACGGGCAACGTTGTAGGTGCCAATCAGGTTGACGTTGATCACGCGCACAAAATCTTCCAGCGGCGCCGGCGAACCGTCTTTGGCGATCACGCGTTTGGCTGCACCAATGCCGGCAATGCTCATCAGCATGCGGGCCGGGCCAAGGGCTGCTGCGGCTTGGTCTATCGCCGCTTGCAAGCTGTCGGTGTGGGTGATGTCGCAGGCGCAGGCGATAGCGCTGCCTGCGCCATGGGTCGCATTGATGTCGGCAGCGACTTTTTCGGCCTGTGCGAGGTTCACGTCGAGCAACGCAACGCGCGCGCCTTGGCGGGCGAGTTCATGCGCGGTCGCTTCACCCAGACCAGATCCGCCTCCCGTCACGAGTGCGGTGTGTCCTTGAATTTTCATGTCGTGCTTTCCGGATTTTCAAGCAGCAGTGCAATGCCTTGGCCGCCGCCAATACAGGCCGACGCAATGCCCCAGCGTTTGTGGGCACGTTGGAGTTCACGTGCCAACGTGATGGTCAAGCGCACCCCGGTGGTGGCCAGCGGATGACCCAAAGCGATAGCACCGCCATTGACGTTGAGCAGGCTCAGGTCCAAGCCCAGCTCACGGCCCACGGCCAGTGTCTGCGCGCCCTGGGCTTCGTTGATTTCAAAGCGACCGATTTGATCCAGCCTCAAACCGGTGCGCTCCAGCAGCAGCCGAATAGCCGGTGCCGGGCCAATGCCCATGATATCGGGCGGCACGCCGACAACGGCCGCCGCGACCACGCGCGTCATTGGTTTCTTGCCGTGTGTTTTGACATAGCTGCCCGACGCCACCACGGCCGCGGCGGCCGCATCGACCAGCGCCGCGCTGTTGCCGCCGGTTTGAACGCCGCCTTCGTACACAGAGCGCAGCTTGGCCAGCACGTCGGCTGGCGAGATGCGGGCGTGCGTGTCTTGTGCAACTTCAGTGACTTTTCCTTGCAGCTTGATACCGCGAGATTGGTAACCCTCGAGCTCGAACTTTTCGGTGATCACCGGAACGATCTCACCCGCATGAAAACCGGCTAGCTGCGCGGCGACTGCTTTGGCAAACGAGGCCGAGGCAAATTCATCGACCTGCTCACGGCTGATGCTGTATTTTTTAGCCAGGTTCTCGGCGGTCTGGAGCATGTTGATACCGGCCGCCGGGTCCTTCAAGGCCTCCCACAGGTAGTCCTTGAAGTCCACCGGTGCGCCCAGCTTGAAACCGGTGCGGTGACCAAAAGCAGCAATCGGGTTGCGCGTCATGCTTTCGGTACCGACCACCAATGCGGCCTCGCACGCGCCACTCTGAATGCTCTCACCAGCTTGGCGAAACAACTCAAAACCCGTGCCGCAAATGCGCTGTGCCATCAGGGCGGGCACCTCGACGGGCACGCCGGCATACAAACCAATATGGCGCGGTAGAAAGAATTGATCAAAGTCGCCAGGGGCCATGTTGCCCGCAATCACCGTGCCGATGTGCTCGCCCGGTACACCGCTGCGCGCCAGCACGGCCCGCGCCGCCTTGATGCCAAGATCCGTCGGCGAAATATGACCGAGTGCGCCGCAGTAATCGACCATCGGCGTGCGCACGCCGTCGAGCATCCAGACGTCGTCGAAGTGGGAGAAAAAGCCTTTGCTTGCCATGGTGTTTTACTTTTCAAGCCGTGATGGGTTTCAGAATGCTGTGCAGCTTGTCGGCATGCAGGGCTTCCACCGTTTCTGCGCGGTGTGTCAGCACGGCGCGCTGGTTGATG
Source organism: Comamonadaceae bacterium (assembly GCA_947450695.1). Lineage (GTDB taxonomy): Bacteria > Pseudomonadota > Gammaproteobacteria > Burkholderiales > Burkholderiaceae_C > Polaromonas. The sequence goes on along the minus strand of CANFWV010000002.1, from coordinate 47,288 downwards.
GAGCCCTTGTCCGTGACCTCGCTGCGATCGATGGTGGGCGGCTCAGCCAGCAGACACATGCGGGCAATTCGACTGGCACTGCCGGTGGCACTCAAAGCCAGTTGATTGATGATTTTTTGAAACTGCGCGTTGACAGGCGCACTGGCCAGCACATCGGCCATCGGCACCGTGGCGTCCAAACCACTCAAGGCCCGAACCGCCTGCGTCGGGAAGACCATGGCACCCACCTCTTTGAGGTTGATGCCGGTCAGCACAACGTCCTGGATATAGGGTGCACCCGCCGCGATGATCCTCGCGCGCAGCGGACCCACACTGACGAATGTGCCCGTGGCCAACTTGAAGTCTTCTGCAATTCGCCCGTCGAACTTCAGGCCCTGGTGGATGTCGGTTTCATCAATCCACTTGACTGCATCACCGGAGCAAAAAAAGCCTTCTTCGTCGAAATGTGCAGCCGTTTCTTCCGGCGCGCGCCAGTAACCGGGGGTGATGTTGGGGCCGCGGTAACGCACTTCCGTTTTGCCATCCATGTCGACCAGTTTGAGCTCCATGCCCGGTGTCGGAACGCCTAAGTCGCCCGCCTTGACGTTGGGGTTGGTGACAAAAATCGCAAAGGGTCCCGACTCCGTCATGCCCAAACCGGTAGACATGACGATGCGCTCACCGATTTCTTTTTCCTGGGCTGCGTACAAGCCATCCCAGATCGGTTGCGCCAGCGCTGCACCCGAATAAAAGAACATTTTCACGCGTGACAACAGTTTGCTGCGCAGCGCAGCATCGGTCTTCATGGCGTTGGCGATGGCCTCAAAACCGGTCGGCACATTGAAGTACACCGTGGGGGCGATGTCGCGCAGGTTACGCAGCGTCTCTGCCATCAAGGCGGGCGTTGGTTTGCCATCGTCGATATACAGCGTACCGCCGTTGTAAATCACCATCCCAACATTGTGATTGCCGCCGAAGGTGTGGTTCCAGGGCAACCAGTCCACCAACACCAGCGGCTGCTCGGCCAGCACGGGCATGCTTTGGATCATTTGCTGCTGATTGGCGCACCACATGCGCTGGGTGTTGATCACCGCCTTCGGCATCTTGGTAGAGCCGCTGGTGAAGAGAAATTTGGTGATCGTGTCAGGGCCTGTGGCAGCCATAGCGGCGTCCACCGCAGGCGTCGCCACAGTGTCTAGCAGCGATTGAAAGGATGTGCTGGCGCGCTCGCCCAAGTGACCGTGCGTGAGAATAACTTCTGTCTCTGGGCCAACGGTCGCGGTGATGGCTTTGGCGTAACGAGTGGCATCAGCTGCAAACACCAAGCCAGGCGTGACGGTCTGCAGGACATGACGCAGTTTGTCGTAGTCCTGGCTGACCAACGAATAAGGCGGTGAGGTAGGAACAAACGGCACACCCGCCACCAGACAACCCAATGACAGCAGCGCATGTTCCAAGTCGTTTTCAGACAGGATCGCCACCGGCCGCTCGGCGTTCAGCCCTCGGTCGATCAAGGCTTGGGCGATGCTGCGGGCACTGGCCCAAGCTTGTGCATAACTGATCTCTTGCCATTCACCGCTGCCGCCGCCCGCGAGCTTTTCGCGGCGAGCGATAAAGACACGATCCGGCGCGGTCTGTGCCCAATGCTGCAGACGATCTGTCATCCGTACCGGGTAATCCGCCAGTGCCTGATCGGCTTTCAGGTAATGCACGCCAGGCACACCGTCCCGCAGGTTCACGCGGGTGACACCAAAAGTCATCGGGCGAAATTGAGGAGCTTTCATGGTCTTGTCTCTTTTTTATCCGATAGCTTTTATGCTTTTTTGACCTTGTCAGCGCGACCTTCCAGAAAGGCGCGAACACGCTCTTTGGCCTCTGGTGCGCTTTGGGCAATCGCCGCCATCATGGCTTCCGTCATGAAGCCTTGATCCGCCGGTTGTTCAGCAATCCGCGGCAGCACATGGGTCAGGGCATAGTTGGTCAGCGGTGCATTGGTTGCAATGCGCTCGGCCAACGCATAAGCCTTTTCAAAAGCCGTTCCTTGCGGCACCAGGTACTGGGCCAGACCAATGCGCTCACCGTCTTGCGCGTTGAAGACGCGGCCGGTGAGCATCATGTCGGTCATGCGCGCTGCGCCAATCAGGCGAGGAATACGCACCGACCCGCCGCCGCCCACAAAAATGCCACGTGAGCCTTCAGGCAGCGCGTAAAAAGTAGATTCGTCGGCGACGCGGATATGACAGGCGCTGGCCAATTCAAGACCACCACCGACCACCGCGCCATGCAGGGCGGCAACGACCGGCACCGGCCCGTACTGAACACGCTCTAAGGCCGAGTGCCACATGCGCGAGTGATGCAAACCTTGGCCCGCATCGCGGTCTTGGAGTTCACTCAAATCAAGACCGGCGCAAAAGTGTTCCCCCTCGCCATCAATGACGGCCGCACGGACGCTGGCGGGCATATTTTCAAACAGGTCGCGCAATGCCAGAATGAGGGCATCGTTTAAAGCGTTGCGCTTGGCAACGCGGGTCAGACGAATCACGGCGACTTCTTTTTGTTCACCGCACAGTTCGAACTGGATATCATTTCTGCTCATGGTATTTAATCTTTCTGGGCTAAATTATGGTTATAAGATATAACCAACTCAAGAGGCTTTTTGGCACGATTGATCGGTGTTTACCCTAGGTCTCCTGCCTTGTACCAACCCCACTTTGGGAACTTTTATGGACCATCAAAACCTCGTCGCCATTGACATTCACACCCACGCCGAAGTGAGTTGCTGGAATCCGTTTGACAACTACGGCGAGGAATTTGACCGCGCCGCTGACAAGTACTTCCGCAATAGTCGTCGCCCAACCATTGCGGAAACCATCGCCTATTACCGCGAGCGAAAAATTGGACTGGTGATGTTCACGGTCGACGCTGAATCACAGATGGGCCGGCAACGCATTCCGAATGAAGAAATCGCCGAGGCGGCCAAGGCCAACGCCGACATGATGGTGGCCTTCGCCAGCATCGATCCACACAAAGGCAAGATGGGTGCGCGCGAGGCGCGGCGCTTGATTGAAGAGTTCGGCATCAAGGGCTTCAAGTTTCACCCCACCGTGCAGGGCTACCACCCTTACGACCGCATGGCCTGGCCCATTTATGAGGTGATCAACGAGTACAAATTACCCGCTATTTTTCACACCGGTCACAGCGGCATTGGCAGTGGCATGCGCTGCGGCGGCGGGCTTCGCTTGGAATACAGCAACCCCATGCATCTGGACGACGTCGCGATTGATTTTCCGGACATGCAGATCGTCATGGCCCACCCGAGTTTTCCGTGGCAAGACGAAGCCCTCAGCGTGGCCACCCACAAGCCCAACGTCTGGATTGACCTGAGTGGCTGGAGTCCGAAGTACTTTCCCAAGCAGCTGGTGCAATACGCCAACACGCTCTTAAAAGACCGCATCCTGTTTGGCAGTGACTACCCACTGATCACGCCAGATCGCTGGATGAAAGAGTTCCAGGAAGCCGGCTTCAAGCCCGAGGTGATGCCTGGCATTTTGAAAGACAACGCGGTTCGTTTGTTGGGACTGGCATGACATTGAAACCTGCCATGCAGTTTCAAAAAATTGCCGTCTACGGCGCGGGTGCCATCGGCGGTTGGTTGGGCGCACGCTTGGCGCAACAACCGGGCGTTGCGCTGTCTGTCGTGGCGCGCGGCGAGACATTAGCGGCACTGAAGTCATCAGGTTTACGCCTGCACATGTCGGGCGCTTTGACCTCGCACAGCGCGCTAACAGCCAGCAGCAACCCGGCTGATTTGGGCGTGCAAGATGTGGTCATCGTGGCTGTCAAAGCACCGAGTTTGGCGAATGTCGCTGCGCACATCGCACCGCTCTTAGGGCCAAACACGGTGGTGCTGACGGCGATGAACGGTGTTCCGTGGTGGTTCTTACAAGGCTTTGGCGGCTCGCACGCCAACACCCCGCTGTCCAGCGTGGACCCGCAGGGCCGCATTGCCAACGCCATTCCCGCAAAGCATGTCATCGGCTGTGTGGTGCACGCCAGTTGCTCTTTGCGCAGTCCTGCCGAAGTGCAGCACCACTTTGGTAACGGTCTGATCATTGGCGAACCTTCCGGCTTGGTGTCTGAGCGGGTCCAAGCGCTACACATCTTGCTGCAAAACGCCGGCTTCGACACCACGCTGTCGGCGCAAATTCAAAAAGACACTTGGTACAAGTTGTGGGGCAATATGACGATCAACCCCGTCAGCGCTTTGACCGGTGCCACCACTGACAAAATTTTGAATGACCCGCTGGTGCTGAACTTCATCTCGCAGGTGATGTTGGAGGCGAAGTCCATCGGTGCGGCGATCGGTATCCCGATCGATCAACGCCCGGAAGATCGGCATGCCGTGACACGCAAACTGGGTGCCTTCAAGTCTTCGATGTTGCAGGACGTGGAGGCCAAGCGCGCCGTGGAGCTTGATGCGTTGGCCGGTGCGGTGAGGGAGTTAGGCCAGATCACCGGGGTCTCTACACCCTTCACCGATGCGCTTTTTGGCTTGGCACGATTGCAAATGCAAGGGCTGAGTTTGTACCCAACAACCTAGACCCAACGCAAGCTTAAACTCCTAAAAATCCAGCCAACACAGCGCTCGCCGCCACCGCAGAGGCAGAACCCTGCAGCACCACCAGACCTTTTTGCAACACGATGGCCCGATCGGAATGGGCCAACACCTTGCGATAGTCTCGGTCAACGATCAAAGTAGCGATGCCGCTGGCGCGGATCTGACCGATCACGCGCCAGATGTCGGCCACGATCAACGGCGCCAGACCTTCGGTGGCTTCGTCCAGAATGATGAGTTCAGGGTGCAGCATCAACGCGCGGCCGATGGACAGCATTTGCTGCTCACCGCCGGACAACTGCGCACCGAGGTTGCTGAGTCGCTCTTGCAGACGCGGAAAGGTGTCCAGCACCCGCTCCAGCGACCAGTCGTTGCGTCCGTCGCGGCCAAGCCGGGCGGCCATCACCATGTTTTCTCTCACCGTGAGGTTGGGAAACACGCCGCGCCCCTCAGGCACATAAGCCACGCCGAGTCGTGCCACTTCGTGCGGTTTGGCGCGTGAGCAGTCTTTGCCGAACAGGGTCAAATGACCCTCGCGTTGCGCTACATGACCGAGCAGACTGCGAATCAATGTGCTTTTGCCCATGCCGTTGCGACCGAGCAGACCGATCGTTTCGCCGCGCCCGATCTGCAGGTCGATACCGTGCAGCACATGGCTGGAACCGTACCAGGCATGGATGCCGTGGGCGTCCAGTAAAAGGTCGGCAGAAGTCACAGAAACGTCGTCCGACATGGAAACTGCCGTGTTGAGGTTGCTCATGTCAATGCTCCCCGAGATAAGCGGCCTGCACCAGCGGATTGCTGCGTATGGCAGCCGGCGTGTCGGTCGCGATCACGCAGCCATTGACCATCACTGTGATGCAGTCAGCGATGCGAAAAATGGCGTCCATGTCGTGCTCGACCAGCAAAATAGCGTGACCTTGTTTGAGTTCAGCCAGCAAGGTCAGCATGCGTTCGGTCTCTTCGGCGCCCATCCCTGCCAGCGGTTCGTCGAGCAGCAGCACATCGGGCGCCGTGGCCAGACACATGGCGATTTCAAGCTGGCGTTTTTGTCCGTGCGAGAGCAGGCCGGCGGCGCGGTCAAGCAGTGGGTTCAAGCCACTGCGTTCCGCTGCGGCGTGCGCGGCCGCCAGGCTGGCTTCACAGCGCTGTGCGTCTTGCCAAAACAACCATGGCTTTTGGATGGCAGCTTGGGCCGCCAGACGGCAGTTTTCAAGCACCGAGAAGCTCGGGTAAATCGTGTTGCGCTGGTAGCTGCGCCCCAGCCCGGCACGGGCGCGTCGCGGCTGGGTCCAGCCGGTCACGTCTTGACCCATCAACTCGACGCGGCCGCTGGATGGCGCGATTTCGCCCGACAAGATGTTGATGAGCGTGGACTTGCCAGCGCCATTGGTGCCGATGACGGCGTGCACACTCCCGCGCTCAAGGGTCAGCGACACTTTGTCGAGCGCCAGCAGCCCGCCCCAACGGCGGCTGATCTCCTGCCCGCGCAGCAAGACGTCGGGAACGGTTTCAGACGGCTTCATGGCGCGCTCCTTCCTCTCCACGACGGCCAGTCAGCCGTGTCTTGATTTGCCCTGGTAAACCCACCAAACCGCGCGGCAAGAAAACCACGCTGGCGATGATGGTCAAGCCCAAGCCCAAGTTCCAATGTTTCGCAAAGGCGCCAAAAATTGCCTCGGACTTGAAAAATTCTTGCAGCAGTGCAAAAGCAAACGCACCGATCAGTGCGCCGCGCAAGTCACCCAGCCCACCCAAAATAATCATGATGAGTACCGCACCCGACAAATGCCAGCTCATCATCTCGGGGTTCACATAACCGTCCTTGATAGCGAACAAAAATCCTGCCAGACCGGCAATGCCGCCAGAGATCACAAAGGCAGCCAGTTTGTAGGGGTAGGTCGAAAAGCCAGTGGCCCGCATACGCTGCTCGTTGACGCGGATACCCGAGAGCGCACGGCCAAAACGTGAGCGCAACAGCACCGCCAAAAATCCAAACACCGCCACCAGTGTTGCCAGCGTGAAACCGTACAAGACGTGTGCATTGTCCAAGTCAAGCCATGTACCCAGCGTCGGTTTGATCATCAAGTAAATGCCGTCTGTCCCGCCACCCAGCGGCGTGTCATGTACCACGTAGTAAGCCATCTGCGCAAAGGCCAACGTGACCATGATGAAGTAAACCCCTTTGGTCCGCAGCGACAACGCACCGACCATCAAGGCGTAAACGCTGGCCGCCAGCACGCTGGCCGGTAGCAACCAAGCCAGCGAAGACGCATCGGTTGGTGAGGCCAGCAACACCGCTGCGTAAGCGCCGATGCCAAAGAATGCGGCTTGACCAAAGCACACCAAGCCGGTGGTCCCCACCAGCAACTCCAGGCTGAGTGCAAAGACCGCGAAGATCATGATCTTGGTTACGAGGTCAATGCCGTAACTGCCGCTGACCAGCGGGTAAAGCGCCAACGCCACAAACGACGCGATGGCGAATAAATTTTTTGAATTGAACATCGCTCAGCCCGCCTTGAAAAGTCCGTCCGGCTTCCAGAGCAGGATCAGGGCCATCAGCACATAGACCAGCACGCCGGCGGCTTCCGGCAGCAGCACCTTGCCGAAGGTATCGACCACACCGATCAGCAGAGAAGCCAGCAGCGCACCACGGATGGAGCCGATGCCGCCGATGACCACCACCACAAAACAGATGATCAGCACGCTGTTGCCCATGCCCGGATAAACCGATGACACCGGCGCTGCCACCATGCCGGCCAACACGGCAATCGCCATGCCGGCAGCGAACACCACGCGGTATAAAAATTTAATGTCAATCCCGAGCGACTGCACCATCTCGCGGTTGGTGCTACCGGCGCGGATCATCATGCCCAAGCGCGTGCGCGTGAAGACCAGGTACATGCCGAGCGCCAACACCAAACAGACCGCAGACACAAACAGGCGGTACACCGGGTAGGTCATCACATCGCCCAAAGCCAGCGTACCGGACAGCATCGCCGGCACATCGACGCCATGCACGTCGTCGCCCACCAAGATGCTGCGCAACTCTTCAAACACCAGAATCAGACCGTAGGTCATCAGCACCTGCTGCAGGTGTTCGCGGTCGTACAAGAAGCTGTAAAACGCCCACTCCAGCACGTAGCCCAGAATCACGGCCAGCACCAATCCAACGAACAGGGTGGCAAAAAATCCACCGCCAAACGTCATCGCCACAAACGGTGCCAGCGCGTACGCCATGTAGGCGCCGATCATGTAAAAACTGCCGTGCGCCAAGTTGATAACGCCCATGATCCCGAAGATCAGCGTCAGCCCAGAGGCCACCAAAAACAGCAACAAGCCGTATTGCAGTGCGTTCAGGCACTGAATTAAAAAAATGGACAAATCCATGAAAACCTCTGGGCAGAACTGCACCCACCGACCGCAAGCAGGCGGTCGGTGGGCAAGCTCGTTGGACGGATGCTTAGGCGCTAGCGCAGATCAAAGACGGCAACCACGGCCGGGGTCAGACAGACCCTTGCTGGCAATGCCAATCACTTTGTTTTCTTTGCCGGACACTTGGCGCAAGTAGAAATCTTGCACCGGGTTGTTGGACTTGGAAATGGTGAAAGGGCCGCGTGGGCTGTCAATTTTCGCTTTGTGCAGGGCTGCCGCAAATTCAACTTTCTTGCTCACGTCGCCTTTGACTGCAGCCAGGCCGATACCAAGCATTTGTCCCGCGTCATAACCTTGCACGGCGTAGACGTCCGGCTGCATTTTGTAGGCCTTGGCGTAGCTCAGGCGAAAGGCGTTGTCGCGCGGCGTGCCGAGACTGTCCGCATAGTGCAGGGCCGTCAGCAAACCATCGGCATCCGCACCTTGGGCTTCAAGCGTCCCGTCGGTCAGGAAACCAGAGCCGTACAGCGGGATGGTTTTCTTCAAACCCGCCGCCGCATAGTCTTTGACGAATTTCACCGCGCCACCGCCTGCAAAGAAGGTGAAAACCGCATCGGGCTTGCTGGCGGCGATGTCGGTCAGCAAGGATTGAAACTCAACGTTCGGGAAAGGCAGGCTGAGTTCCTTGACGACTTTGCCGCCGCCTTTTTCAAAGGCTTCCTTAAAGCCTTTGACGGACTCGTCGCCGGCAGCGTATTTCCAAGTGATAGTGACCACTTTTTGGTGACCTTTTTTGGCCACGACTTCGCCCATGGCGTAGCCGGGTTGCCAGTTGGAAAATGAGCTGCGGAAAATATTGACGGCGCACATCGGGCCCGTCACGGCGTCAGCACCGGCGTTGGGGACGATCAGCAGGGTGCCGCTGTCTTTGGCGACCTTGGCCATGGCCATGGCCACGCCCGAATGCACGGTTCCGATCAGTACGTCGACGTTGTCCCGCTTGATCAGTTTGTTGACGTTGTCCGTCGCTTTGGCCGGGTCCGACTCGTCGTCTACCTTGAAGAATTCAATCTCACGCCCGCCCAGCTTGCCGCCATTTTCGGCCACGTACAGACGAAAACCATTTTCAATTGCCGTGCCCAGCGATGCAAAGGTGCCGGTGTAGGGCAGCATCAGGCCAACCTTGAGCTTGGCAGGGGCCTGAGCCAGCGCCGTACCGGCACTGGCCAGAAGGCTGAGGGCGGCGAGGGCAGCCACGAGTGGGCGGCGGGTCATTCGGGTGGGTGTCATGTTGTCTCCTTAGGGTGGTTTTCAGTTAACGTTTTTTTGAAAAAGTCTTCAATGCGCGAGATCAGCTGCGCTGGCTGATCTCTGTGCGGAGAATGGCCGCATTCTGCCAGTTCCAGCAACTCGGTTTGCGGCAGGCGTGTGGCGATGCCATGAATTTGTGCCAGTGTGCCGTATTCGTCGTCCAAGCCCTGCACAGCCAGCAACGGGCAAGTGATCGCAGCGATCTCAGCCTCGATCGACCAAGGCCGGAAAGCTGGATCCAACCAGATGTTGTTCCAGCCCCAAAAAGCTGAATCGGGGTCTGCATGGTGGCGCGCTAAGCGCTGCCGCAAATCGGTGTCAAGGTACGCTGTGCGAGTCTTGGCAATGCTGCTGACCGAGACGTCTTCAACCATGATGTGCGGCGCTAAAACCACAGCACCCGTCACGCAGTCCGGGAAACGGGCGGCATACAGCAATGCGATCGATGCACCGTCACTGTGCCCCAACAAACATGGCGGGTTCGTAGCGGTGTCTACCCCCAAGGCCAGCAGCAGAGCGGGCAACACTTCATGCGCTTGGCGGTGCATGAAATCTGGCGCCCAGACTTCATCCGTTGCGCGCGGGGTCGACTGGCCGTAGCCGGGCCGCGAATAGACCAAGCCGCGGCAACCCAAGGCACGACACAGCGTCTGCGGAAAGTCCCTCCACATGGAAATCGACCCCAGCCCTTCGTGCAAAAAAATCAGCAACGGCGTGTTGTCATTTTCGTCGCACAGCCATTGGTATTCGACGCGTAAGGGCTGTCCGGCCCATGCTATCTCGACCATCCGTGCGCGCTGACTGGCGTGCTGATCAAGGCTTTGCATCATGCGGATGTCTTGTCCATGTCGCGCAGCTTGAAGCGCTGAATTTTGCCGGTTGCGGTCTTCGGTAAATCCGCCAAAAATTCGATGACACGCGGGTATTTGTAGGGCGCCAAGCGTTCTTTGACGAAGGCCTTGAGTTCGTCCGCCGTCGCCGAATGTCCCGACTTGAGGACCACATAAGCCTTGGTTTTGGTCAGGCCATCAGTGTCCGTCATACCGATGACGGCGGCTTCAAGCACAGCGGGGTGTTGCACCAGCGTCGCCTCGACTTCAAACGGTGAGACATAAATGCCGCTGACCTTGAGCATGTCGTCGCTTCGGCCGGAGTAGGTGTAAGTGCCGTCGGCGTTGCGCACGTATTTATCGCCGCTCTTGGTCCAAGCACCTTGAAAGGTTTCGCGTGTTTTTTCGCGGTTGCCCCAGTACAGCAAGGCCGCGCTCGGGCCGCGCACGTAGAGGTCGCCGGTTTCGCCGTCAGGCACTGACAAGCCGTCGTCACCGCGCAGCTCGACGTCATAGCCGGGCACTGGCCAGCCGGTGGTGCCGTAGCGAACCTTGCCGGGGATGTTCGACAAATAAATATGCAGCATCTCGGTGGAGCCGATACCGTCAATGATTTCCACACCAAAGTGCGCGGTGAAGCGCTCACCCAAGTCGGCTGGCAGCGCTTCGCCAGCAGATGACACCAGACGCAACGCCACTTCGTTCTTGGCCGGCAGCTTGGCCGATGCCAACATGCCCGCAAATCCGGTAGGTGCGCCAAAAAAGACGGTCGGCTGCTGCTCTTTCCAACGCTTGAAGGTGGCGTCTGGGGTTGGCCGCTCGGCCATCAACACCACGGTCGCGCCCACACTTAAGGGAAAACTCAAACCGTTGCCCAAGCCGTAGGCGAAAAAGAGTTTGGCGGCTGAAAAGCACACATCTTTTTCCAGCAAACCGAGGATGGGTTTGCCATACAGCTCCGCCGTCCAGTACGGGTTGGCGTGGGTGTGCGTGGTGCCTTTCGGCCGGCCGGTGGAGCCCGACGAATACAGCCAAAAACCAGGATCATCCGGACTGGTCGCCGCGGCTTGCGCCAGTGGCGCGCTTTGCTCGATCAAGGCGTCCAAGGAAACTTCACCCTTGTTCAGAGCTGCGCTAGGCCGAGACACGACCACCGCCTGCAGCTCATGGCCACCCTGCGCCATGGCTTGCCGCAAGTTGGGCAGTAGCGCGTCTGACACGAGTGCAGCTTGGGCACGGCTGTGCTGCAACATGAAGGCGTAGTCGTCCACGGTCAGCAAGGTGTTCACCGCCACCGGGACCAGCCCCGCATACATCGCGCCCAGAAAGCTGACCACCCAGTCGCTGCTGTCGTGCATGAGCAGCAACACGCGTTCTTCACGGCGCAGGCCCAGCGCCAGCAAGCCGGTAGCGACGCGGCGAATACGCTCCGCCAACTCGCTGTAACTGAGCTGGCCAACGTCGTCGATCAACGCAATCTTGTCCGGACGACTGACGTTGCAGTCGATCAAGTGCTGCGCAAAGTTAAAGCGCGAGCCGGGGGCCACTGGCAGTGAGCCGTGTGTAAATGGGGGGGCCATGCGTGTCTCCTCGTTCTCAATTTTTTTGTAGTTGACGGGCTTATTCGCCAACAGGTTTCAAGTGCGCCAGCACCGCAGTGCTGGCCTGCACGGCACTTCGGCGGTGATAGAAATTGAGCGCGCGCAGGCCGCCCAGTTCTTCGCCGCCGCCCGCGCGGCCAGGCCCGCCGTGCAGCGACTGCGGCATCACGTTGCCGTGACCCGTGTGCAGCGCCGCCACGTCGGGCGAGATGATGTGCACGCGGCCATGACTGTCGGCCAATTCCAGCGCTGCGCTGGCCAACGCAGCTGAGTCACTGCCGTACAGCGATGTGACGAGTGAGCCTTGACCACGGCGGATCAACGCCAGTGCATGAGCCATGTCGCGGTAAGGCACCAGCGTGGCAACCGGGCCAAAGACCTCGGTGTCATGCACATGACGTGACGCATCGCTGGCATCAGCCGTGCGCAGGCCCAGCAAGGTGGGACCGACGCAGCAAGCGATCGCGGGGTCTGCATCGACCAGCGCGTGGGATGCGCCGTCGTGCAGTACTTCGGCCTCGGTCTGCAACAGCGCCAAGCCTTCGAGCAGGGTGCTGAATTGCGCGCGATTCACCAGCGCGCCCATGCGCACGGTCTCATTGCGTGGGTTGCCCACCGTCGTTTTGGCCAGCCGGACGCTGATGGCGGTAGCGGTCTGTTTGTACAGCGCTTGCGGCACCAGCACGCGGCGAATCGCCGTGCATTTCTGACCTGACTTAACCGTCATTTCGCGGGCCACTTCTTTGGCCAGCAGGTCCAGTGCTTCGGCGCCGGCATCGGGCAACAGCAGTGCCGAATTCAAGCTGTCGGCTTCGATATTGACGCGGACTGAGCGCTCAGTGACGGCGGGATGCGAACGAATCACTGCGGCGGTTTCTGCTGAGCCGGTGAAAGACACCACGTCAAAGGCTTGCAACTGGTCCAGCAAGCCGGCTGAACTGCCGCAGATCACAGAAAGTGCACCGACTGGCAGCACGCCAGCGTTGACAACGTCTTGCACCATGCGCTGCGTCAGCCAAGCGGTGGCCGTGGCTGGTTTGATGATCACCGGCACGCCCGAGAGCAAGGCCGGCGCGGCTTTTTCCCACAAGCCCCACGCCGGAAAATTGAAGGCATTGATGAAGAGTGCCACGCCGCGTGTCGGCGTCAACACATGCTGCGACTGAAACAGCGGATCTTTGCCTAGACGTGCGCTGTCGCCGTCCAGCAGATGATGCCGATCGCCCAGCGAATCACCCATCTTGGCGTAGCTGCCGAGCGTGAAAAAACCACCGTCGATGTCGACTGCCGTGTCGTTCTTCACGGTGCCACTGTTAGCCGTGGCGATCTCGTAATAAGCCTCTCGGTTGGCTTGCAAGACCTTGCCCACTTCCACCAGCAAAGCGGCCCGTTGCCGGTAGCTCAACTGGCGCAAGGCGCTGCCGCCCTGCTCGCGGGCAAAAGTGAACGCTTCGGTCAAGTCCATGCCCGTAGCGTCGACGCGCACCAGCGGCGTGGCCAGCACAGGGTCGATCAGTTCGGTGCCTGCAGCGCTACCGTGTTGCCAGCGGCCGGCCAAGAAATTAGGGAGAAGTTCGGTCATGGGGATGTCGTTTTCTGCGATTACTGCGGTTTCTGATTTCTGTTCAGCGGGTGAAGTCAATGCGGCCTTCAGGCAGCAAATAAAGCACCAAGGCGCGGCCTTGGGTGACGGTAGGGCGGTGCGCGCTGCCCGGTGGGCAGACCAGCCAACCTGCCGGACGGCCGTCAAAGCAGGCGCCAGCATCCACCGGCATGACCAGGTCAATTTCACCGTTTGGGTGGCTGTGGTGCGGCCCGGCGACATCGGTCATGTCGACCACATCGACAGAAAAGCCATGCAGGTCGTCGGCGGGTTTGAAGATGCGGCCGTATTTCAAACCACCGCCTTCGCGGTCGCACAACCAGCCTTCAGCCACGCCGGCGCTGCAGGCGGCCTGCAACTGGGTAAAAGTAGCGCTGCCGGGGCCATGCTCGGCGTTGAGCCAAACATCCAGTTCGGCATTCAGCGGGCGGCCCGCCAGTTGCATCGTCAATTGAGCGATCTGCTCGCGAAATTCAAGGGGAGTCATTGGAGAGCTCGTTCATTCACAGAAAGGTGGGGGATGCAAGACCTTGCTTGTCAGTCCTTGAAACATGAATTATTATGCGTACCTGAACGATAAAGCACCCAATGCGTCGTGTCAAGCACTATATTGCATATCTCAGGGATAACACCGAGCCAATCCATGCCAGAAAAGACCGAAGTCAGCGGGAAGAACCCATTTTTGGCGGCTTTGGGGGAGCGCGTGCGTGGCCTGCGAGCTCGCCGAGGCATGACCCGCAAAGCCGTTTCGATTGCTGCAGATGTCTCTGAGCGTCATCTGGCCAATCTTGAATACGGCGAAGGCAATGCCTCTATCTTGGTGTTGCTGCAAGTGGCGAACGCTCTGCAATGCAGCTTGGCCGAGCTGATTGGTGACGTCACCACGCTGTCGCCGGAATGGTTGTTGATCCGAGAGTTGTTGGAGCGCCGGGGCGAAGCCGACCTGCGCCGGGCCCGCATCGCATTGGGGGAGCTGCTGGGCACCGGCGGTGGTTCGCCCGGTGCTGTCAGCACAAGGGTGGCGCTGATAGGGCTACGCGGTGCCGGCAAATCTTCACTGGGCCAGCTGCTGGCTGAAGACCTCGGCTTTCCTTTTGTTGAACTGAGCCGCGAAATCGAGAAATTTGCCGGCTGCAGTGTCGCAGAGATTCAGGCTTTGTACGGCCAAAATGCCTATCGTCGCTATGAGCGTCGCGCCATGGAAGAGACCATCCAGATTTACCCTGAGGCGGTTATCGCCACCCCCGGCGGCTTGGTATCCGACCCCGCCACCTTCAATCAATTGCTCAGCCACTGCACAACGGTGTGGCTGCAAGCCGAGCCTGAAGACCACATGAGCCGCGTGTTGGCCCAAGGCGACACACGCCCCATGGCCGCCAGCAAAGAGGCGATGGAAGATCTCAAAGTCATTCTGGCCGGTCGCGCGGCTTTTTACTCGAAGGCGCAACTTACGCTCAACACGAGTAACCAAGGCTTGGCGCCTTCGTTTGCGCTGCTGCGCAGCCAAGTGCGGGATCTTTTGCAACTCCCGGCTTGATTTTTTACAGGATGGGTAAAAAAGTGCTTGACTGAAATTCTTGATGTGAATAATAATGCACATCAAGAATTTCGAAAGGTGCAGTTTTTTGCACCTCAACTCAGCACGACGGAGATAACTTCATGACCACAGCCCATGCACCGCGCGTCGAATACCAAACCGACCCGACCCAGTACAAGCACCTCAAGCTCAGCTTCAACGGCCCCGTCGCCACGCTGGCGGTGGACATTGACGAGAACGCCGGCTTGCGTCCGGGTTACAAGCTCAAACTCAACAGCTACGACCTTGGCGTCGACATTGAGCTGAACGACGCGGTCGGCCGCATCCGTTTTGAACACCCCGAAGTGCGCACCGTGGTGGTGACCAGTGCCAAAGACAAAGTCTTTTGCTCAGGCGCCAACATCTTCATGCTGGGCGTCAGCAGCCACGCTTGGAAGGTCAACTTCTGCAAATTCACCAACGAGACCCGGAATGGGCTGGAAGATTCCTCCAAGCACAGCGGCTTGAAGTTTCTCGCGGCTGTGAACGGCGCTTGCGCCGGCGGTGGCTACGAGCTGGCCTTGGCCTGCGACGAAATCATTTTGGTCGATGACCGCTCCAGCGCTGTCAGCCTGCCTGAAGTGCCTTTGCTCGGCGTGCTGCCAGGCACCGGCGGTCTGACCCGCGTGACCGACAAGCGCCACGTGCGCCACGACTTGGCCGATATTTTCTGCACCAGCGTCGATGGCGTGCGCGGTCAGAAAGCGGTGGATTGGCGCTTGGTGGACAGCATTGCAAAGACCGCCGTGTTCGCCCAAAAAGTGCAAGAGCGGGCACTAGAGTTGGCCGCACAAAGCGATCGTCCTGCGGAAGGCACGGGCGTGACGATGACACCGCTCAAGCGCACTTTAGAAGCAGATGCCTTGCGTTATCAATACGTCAGCGTTGAGATTGAGCGCGCCAAACGCACCGCCACCTTCACCGTAAAGAGCCCAACCGGCGTACAACCGACTGACATCGCCGGCATCGAAAAAGCTGGTGCCGATTGGTTCCCGCTGGCCATGGCCCGCGAACTCGAAGACGCGATTTTGCAGATGCGCACCAACGAACTCGACATCGGTGTCTGGCTGATCAAAACCGAAGGCGATGCTGCGGCCGTGCTGGCCAGCGACGCTGTGTTGATGGCGCACCAAAACCATTGGCTGGTGCGTGAAACCATCGGCTTGATGCGCCGCACGTTCAGCCGTCTCGACGTCTCGTCGCGCAGCCTGTTTGCGCTGATCGAGCCCGGCTCATGCTTCGCTGGTTCCTTCCTTGAACTCGCGCTGGCTTGCGACCGCAGCTACATGTTGGCCCTGCCGGACGACGAAGCGAAGGCACCGAACATCACCGTCGGCGACAGCAACTTCGGCCTCTTCCCGATGGTCACCAACCAAAGCCGACTCGGCCGCCGCTTTTATGATGAGCAGCCTGCGCTGGACGCCGTGCGCGCCAAAGCCGGCCAGCCACTCGACGCTGACGCCGCTTTTGCAGTCGGCCTGGTCACGTCGAACCCGGACGATATTGATTGGACCGACGAAGTCCGCATCGCGATTGAAGAGCGTGTCTCGATGTCGCCCGATGCCTTGACCGGCCTCGAAGCCAACCTGCGTTTCAACGGCCCTGAAAACATGTTCACGCGCATTTTTGGCCGTCTGACAGCTTGGCAAAACTGGATCTTCCAGCGTCCTAACGCTGTGGGTGAAAAAGGCGCCTTGAAGGTTTATGGCAAAGGTGACAAAGCCCAGTTTGACTGGAACCGCGTCTAAAAAACACAGTTGTGCAGCGTATCTCTGGTGGCGCGCTGCAACCGAACTCATTCCACCGTTGCAGACCATTTTTTATTGGAGAACTTCATGTCCGGTATCAACTACAGCGAAAAAATCCCTAACAACGTCAACCTCAGCGAAGACCGCACCTTGCAGCGCGCGCTCGAGCAGTGGCAGCCCAACTTCATCAACTGGTGGGATGACGTCGGCCCTGTCGGCTCGACCGACTCCGAGGTCTACCTGCGCACCGCTGTCAGCGTTGACCCGCAAGGCTGGGCTCAGTTTGGCCACGTCAAAATGCGCGACTATCGTTGGGGCATTTTTCTGAACCCAGGCGAAACCGACCGGACCATTCACTTTGGCGATCACAAGGGCGAAAAAGCTTGGCAAGACGTGCCCGGCGAACACCGTGCCAATTTGCGCCGCATCATCGTCACGCAAGGTGACACTGAGCCGGCATCGGTCGAACAACAACGACACTTGGGCCTGACCGCACCGAGCATGTACGACCTGCGCAACCTGTTCCAGATCAACGTCGAAGAAGGCCGCCATTTGTGGGCCATGGTGTATTTGCTGCACAAACACTTTGGCCGTGACGGCCGTGAAGAAGCCGAGGGCCTGTTGGAGCGTCGCAGCGGTGACGAAAACAACCCGCGCATTCTGGCTGCCTTCAACGAACAGACGCCGGATTGGCTGAGCTTCTTCATGTTCACTTACTTCACCGACCGTGACGGCAAGTTTCAACTGTGTGCATTGGCCGAAAGTTCTTTTGACCCGCTGGCTCGGACCTCCAAGTTCATGCTGACCGAAGAAGCCCACCACATGTTTGTCGGCGAGAGCGGCATCAGCCGTGTGATCTCGCGCACGGCTCAAAAAATGAATGAGCTCAAGACCGATGACGTCAACAAGCTGCGCGCTGCGGGCGTGATCGACCTGCCGACCATCCAGCGTTACATCAACTTCCACTTCAGCGTGACCATCGATTTGTTTGGCGCTGATGAATCGAGCAACGCCGCCACCTTCTACAGCACCGGTATCAAAGGCCGTTACGAAGAAGGCAAACGCGTTGATGACCACGTTCTCAAGGGCCAGACTTACAAGGTGCTCGAAGCGCGCGACGGCCAATTGGTTGAGAAAGAAGTACCGATGCTCAACGCGCTCAACGAAGTGCTGCGCGACGACTACATCAAGGATTCGGTCGCTGGCGTCGAGCGCTGGAACAAGGTACTAGAAAAGGCAGGCATTCCAACGCGCATGAAAGTGCCGCACAAAGCCTTCAACCGCAACATCGGTGCGCTGTCGGGCGTTAAAGTTTCGCCAGAAGGCCGCGTGCTAAGCCTGCCTGAATGGAAAGCGCAGGTCGGTGAATGGCTGCCGTCGCTGCAAGACCGCGCTTACGTGGCCAGCCTGATGGGCCGCGTGGTCGAGCCAGGCAAGTTCGCCAACTGGATCTCGCCACCCGTCATGGGCATCAACCGCCAGCCAGTAGACTTCGACTACGTGCGATTCAACTGATCAGCTGTTGTGCTGGAATCATCAGGGGGCCTCGCGCCCCCTGATGCGCTTCGTGCGCTTAAGACGTCAAGAACCCAAGAGACCACACCATGGACACGACCGCCACCATCGTCATCAAACAGCACCTGATCGACCCCGAGATCTGCATTCGCTGCAACACCTGCGAAGCCATCTGCCCGGTCGGTGCGATCACGCATGATTCGCGCAACTACGTTGTCGATGCGGAGAAGTGCAACCTGTGCATGTACTGCGTCCCGCCTTGCCCCACCGGCTCGATCGACAACTGGCGCACGGTGCCGCGCATCAAAGCCTACACGCCCGATGAACAATTGTTGTGGGACGAATTGCCCGTTGAACTGTCGCCTGAGCAGCTGGCAGAGCAGGGCGTGGACGTCACTGCGGGTGAGGCCGTGTTGGTCGTTGCCGAGACTGCGGCCAACGCCGCAACATCTTCTGAAACCAGCTTCAACAGCGCTCAATACGGCGCCATGGTGCCGCCATGGTCTGCGGCCCATCCATACACCAATCTCTATGGCCCCAAAGCTGCCGAAAAAACCATCACGGCTGTTGTCAGCGGTAATGTGCGGGTCACAGAAGTCGGCCAGACGGCCGGCGGCGATTACGACACACACCACATCGTGCTCGACTTTGGCAGCCTGCCGTTTCCGGTGCTCGAAGGCCAGTCCATCGGCATCATTCCGCCTGGGCTGGACAGCCACGGCAAGCCGCAACATGCGCGTCAATATTCGATTGCCAGCCCGCGCAATGGCGAGCGGCCTGGCTACAACAATCTGTCGCTGACCATCAAGCGCGTGCTCGAAGACCACCAAGGCCAACCGTTGCGCGGCGTCTGCTCCAACTACATGTGCGACTTGCAAGTCGGTGACAAGGTTCAGGTGATTGGCCCCTTCGGTGCCAGCTTCCTGATTCCGAACCATCCGCGCAGCAACATCGTGATGATCTGTACCGGCACCGGCAGCGCGCCCATGCGGGGCATGACCGAATGGCGACGCCGGCTGCGGGCAACCGGCAAATTTGAAGGCGGCAAACTGATGCTGTTCTTCGGTGCCCGAACGCAGGAAGAACTGCCGTACTTTGGCCCACTGCAAAAATTACCCAAAGATTTCATCGACCTCAACTTCGCGTATTCGCGCACACCCGGTCAGCCCAAACGCTATGTGCAAGACGTCATGCGTGAACGCGCGGCTGATCTGGCACCGCTGCTCAGCGACCCCAACACCTGCTTTTATGTCTGTGGCTTGAAAAGCATGGAAGAAGGCGTCGTGCTGGCGCTGCGCGACGTGGCGACACAAGCCGGCCTGGATTGGGACACGGTGGGTGCCTCGCTCAAAAAAGAAGGCCGCCTGCATTTGGAGACCTATTGATGAAAGCCCGAAGGCAATGAAGTTCGCAGAATTTCAGGTCGGGCAGGCCATCACCGCCGGCCCCTACTTGGTCAGTGAAGCCGAGGTCGTGGCCTTTGCCACAGCCTACGACCCGCAATGGTTTCACACCGATCCAGTCGCCGCCCAAGACGGTCGCTTTGGCGGACTGATCGCCAGTGGCTGGCACACCTGTGGGATCGCCATGCGGCTCATTGCCGATGCCGCCTTGCAAGGTTCAGAGTCCTTCGCATCGCCCGGTTTGGCCTACTTGAAGTGGCAGCATCCCGTACGCCCGGGCGATCAACTCCGCATCCGTGCAACCGTTCTGGAGACCCGCCACTCGGTCAGCCAGCCAACGCTGGGCATCCTGCGCTGGCACTGGCAAATGGTCAACCACGCCGACATTCAGGTGCTGGAGCTAGAGGCCACGAGTTTGTTTGACCTGACGCGGACCCGCAAGGCCGACTGATCAGCCTTCCGAAAACCGCCGCTCCCAAGCCTCAACTTCCGCCAAACCCATCGTCTCGCTGTACTCCTGCAGGCTGAACATGCGGCCGCGCGAGGCTTCGGTGTTGCCGTCACGTTGCAGGTTTTGCAGCGCTTCACGCATCGCAAAGCCAACTGTGTTTCGTATCAGCCCAGGGTAAATCGCCAACCCGATGCCATGCGTGTGCAGCGCATCGACGTGCAGGCCGGCCAAGGCACCACCCGCATCCATGTTCACCATGCACGGAATGCTGATGGCGTCGGTCAAGCGCCGAATGTCGTCCAGAATGCCGGCGTGGCCTTTGAGCTCAACAAAGACTGCAGCAGCACCCACGCGCTCGAAAGCCTGCGCGCGCCGGATGGCTTCAGGCAAGCCGTGCGCAGCAGCGCTGTCGGTGCGGCCAATGATCAAAAAATCCGGGTCGTTGCGAGCCTCCACGGCGGCTTCAATCTTGGCTACCGCTTCATCGAAGTCGAGCACGCTGCGGGCGCCCGGCAATTGCGCGCAGCGCTTGGGCGAGAGCTGGTCTTCGATGTGAATGCCAGCGACGCCCGCTGCTTCAAATTCTTGCACCGTGCGCCGCACGGCCACGATGCCGCCGTAACCCGTATCTGCATCGCAGATCAGCGGCACATCAATGCAGGCCGCCACGTTTCGCGCATGGTTGGCCATCAGGGACAAGTCCACCAGACCGACGTCGGGCCGGCCCAGCAGAGAAGCGGAGACCCCATTGCCCGTCATGTAAGCCGCTTCAAAACCAGCTTGCGCCACCAAGCGCGCGCCATAACCGTCGAAGATGCCGGGCGCAATCAGGGCGGGTGCGGTACGACCGGCACCGTTCAGGCGCTGGCGCAACTGACGGCGCATTTGGCTGAAACGCCCGACAGCAGAACCCGCGCTCACGCAGGCACCTGCCAGTCCGGGTATTTTTGTAGAAACGGAATCAGGCCGCCTTCGCGCAACAGCGCGCGGATGACCGGTGGCAGTGCGCGCATCGATCGGCCTGCAGGCCAGCCGGCCACTTGCAAGCGCTGGGCTTGTAAGTCCAGCACCAGCGTGCTGCCCGAAGTGATGTCGGTGGTGTCGCATTCGAGCACCGGCAAACCGTTGTTGATGGCGTTGCGGAAAAACTGCCGCCCGAACGACGGCGCGACGATCGCCGCCACACCCATGCGCCGCAAAATATGAACGGCTTGTTCGCGGGATGAATTGATACCGAAATGCGTACCGGCAACGATGATGCCGCCCGGCTGAAAGCGCGACGCAAAGCCGGGTGACAGCGCCTCAAAGGCGTGCGCTGCGATATAAGCCTCGTCTTTGCCAGGCAGGTACTTGCCAGAGCAATTCAGATCGGTGTTGACGTCATCACCCAGCACATAAGCGGGGCCAGAAATTTGGTCGTGTGTCACTTCAGACATGTGCTGCCTCCCATTGGCCGCCCGGCACGGTGCGCGGGTCGGTGATGCATCCGGTCAGGGCCGATGCCGCCACGGTCGCGGCAGAGCCGAGCCAAATATCGGCGTCGTGGTTGCCTAGCCGCCCTTTGAAATTTCGATTCGCGCTAGAGATGACAACCTCCCGATCACCCGGGATCAGGTGGTTGGTGATGCCAACGCAAGTGCCACAACCAGCGGCCTCGAAAGACGCACCGGCTTCGGTCAGAATTTCGATCAAGCCCTCGCGCAAAGCGGCCAGATAAATCTGCCGTGAGGCCGGCGTCACAATCATGCGCACACCCGGGGCCAGTCGGCGCCCCTTCAAAATTGCAGCGGCTTGGCGGATGTCGTCAATGCGACCGTTGGTGCAGGTGCCGATGAGCGCGAAATTGATTTTTTGGCCAATCACCTCGGAGGCCGAGACCACATCGTCGACCGCGTGCTGACGCGCCACTTGCGGCGTCAGCGCCGAAGCGTCGATCTCAAAACGGTCCGCGTAAATGGCGTTTGCATCAGCAGTCACCGGCTGGGGTGGCCGAGCCCCATGCGCGGCCAGCCAGGCGAACGTTTTCTCATCGGCTTCCAGCAGGGCCGCCTTGGCGCCCAACTCGGCGGCGTGGTTCGCCAAGGTCATGCGGTCGTCAATTTCCATCGCGCTGACCGCCGAGCCGGTGTATTCGATGGCCCGGTAGTTCAAGCCTTCCGCGCCAAAACGACCCAGCATGTGCAGCGTCAAGTCCTTGGCCCAAACGCCGGGCTGCAGTCGTCCATTCAGCGTGACCTTGACCGACTCGGGCACACGAAACCACAGCTTGCCAGTGGTCAAAATAGCGCTGATGTCGCTGCCTTCAATGCCGGTGCCGAAGGCGTTGAAAGCGCCGTAGGTGACCGAGTGGGTGTCGGTGCCCACCACCAAGTCACCACAGGTGAGGTGACCGCCCTCGGGCAGCACTTGGTGGCAGATGCCGTCGCCAATGTCATACAGCACGCTGCCGTGTTCACGCGCAAAGCGGCGCATGGCGGTGTGGCCTTGCGCGGCCTCCACGTTCGGCGGTGGCGAGTAGTGGTCGAGCACCCACGCGGTCTTGTCCGCAAAGGGCAATGCCGTCGGTCGACCAGCGGTCATTTTGTCAACCATACGAATGGTGTTGGGCGCACGGGCGTCGTGCACCATGGCGAAGTCAACGCGCGCAATGACGATGTCACCGGCTCTGACGTGGCTGACACCGGCATGCCGGGCCAGAATTTTCTCTGCAATAGTGGAGTCCATGAACGATGTTGGTTGGGTTGAAAATTATTGAATAGGGTGTGACCAAGGCTCAGTCGAGCTTCAGCCCGGACTTGCGCACCAGCGCGCCCCACTTGTCGCTTTCAGCGCGAATGTAGCGGCCGGTTTCTTCAGGCGTGGTCGGCTTGGGCTCCAGACCCAGCTTGCGCAATTGCGCCGCCACGCCAGGGTCATTCAGCGCCGTCACGATGGCCGCGTTCAGACGCTGAACCACGTCGGTCGGTGTGTTCAGTGGCGCGGTGAAGGCATACCAGTTGATCGCCTCAAAACCTGGGTAGCCTTGTTCGGCCACGGTGGGCACCTGCGGCAACACGTCTAAGCGCTTGCTGCCAGTGGTCGCCAGCGCACGCAATTTGCCGGCCTTGATGAACTGCACCGCGTCGGTCGGGCTCGAGAAAATGGAGGCCAATACACCCCCCAGCAAATCATTCATGGCCGGCGCGCCACCGCGATACGCCACATGTTGATTGTTCAGGCCAGCGGTGCCTTTCAGAAGTTCACCGGCCAAATGGCCACTGCTGCCAATACCGGAAGAACCGAAGGACAGCTTCGACTTTTCAACGCGCCCGAGGCGAACATAGTCAGCAAGGGTCCGAATCTCGCTGTTCGCATTCACCACCAGCACATTGCTGAAGACGATGGCCAGGCTCAACGGCGCCATGTCGGTCACCGGGTCGTAACTGAGCTTGTTCAGGTGCTGGTTCACCGCCAGTGAACCAATGGTGCCCAGCATGATGGTGTAGCCATCCGCAGGGGCCTTCACCAACGCATCTGAGGCGATGTTGCCACCAGCCCCGGGACGGTTATCAATGATCACGCTTTGCTTGAGCGCCTCTGACAAGCGCGGCGCCAGAATGCGGGCCACCGTGTCAGAGCTGCCGCCGGGGGCAAAGCCAATCAAAATTTTGATAGGGCGGACGGGAAAAGGATCTGCAGCATGGGCCGTAGGCAGACCCGCGATAGACGTGAGTGCCGCGCAAAAAGCGGCTGCAAGGTAGCGACGATGGATCATGCGGAAGTGTCTCCTAATATGGCATCGTGTCAACGATGGCGTTCATTTTTATTTCAACAAGGGGGCCAAGTAACGCCCGGTGTGGCTGTCCGGATTCGCCGCCAAATCCTCCGGCGTACCAACACCGACCACGCGGCCGCCACCGGCTCCACCTTCAGGTCCGATGTCGATCAACCAGTCGGCCGTTTTGATAACGTCTAGGTTGTGCTCGATGACGACGATGGTGTTGCCCGCGTCGCGCAGTTGGTGCAACACTTTGAGCAGCAAATCAATGTCGGCAAAATGCAGGCCTGTCGTCGGTTCGTCAAGGATGTAAAGCGTTCGGCCGGTGTCGCGTTTGCTGAGCTCTAACGCCAACTTGACGCGCTGCGCTTCACCGCCTGACAGCGTGGTTGCAGCTTGGCCGAGCTTGATGTAACTCAAGCCTACATCGAGCAGCGTTTGCAGCTTGCGCGCCAGCGTCGGAACAGCTTTGAAAAACTCTGCCGCGGCTTCCACCGTGAGCTCGAGAATCTGCGCTATGTTCTTGCCCTTGTATTGCACTTCCAGGGTTTCGCGGTTGTAGCGCATGCCTTTGCAAACGTCGCAAGGCACGTAGACGTCGGGCAAGAAATGCATCTCGACTTTGACCATGCCGTCGCCTTGGCACGCTTCGCAGCGACCACCTGCGACGTTGAAGCTGAAGCGGCCGGGACCGTAGCCGCGTTCGCGCGCGCTGTTCATCTCGGCCATCAATTCACGGATCGGTGTGAACAGCCCGGTGTAGGTCGCTGGGTTGCTGCGCGGCGTGCGGCCAATCGGTGACTGGTCGACGTTGATGACCTTGTCGAAGTGCTCAATGCCTTCAATCGCCTCGTGCGCTGCGGGCTCTTCATTCGCGCGGTACAGGGTGCGCGCCACGGCGGCGTACAGCGTGTCATTCACCAACGTCGACTTGCCGGAGCCGGAGACACCGGTCACACAGGTCAGCAAGCCGACCGGAAATTCAACGCTGACATTTTTCAGGTTGTGGCCGCTGGCGTTGATGACTCTCAAGCATTGCAAATCACCTTGTGTCAGTTGGTGGGTGGCTTCACGTGCTGCGCGTTTAACGCCGGCAGCACTCGGTGCAAAGCGCGGATTTTTAATCACCAGCGGGCCTCTCGCGACGGTCGGCAGCCACGGCGTGCGATGCGTCGGCACGGCGATTTTCAGCGTCCCCGCCAGGTACTGGCCGGTGAGCGAATTCGGATTCGCCTGCACCTCGGTGAACGTGCCTTGCGCCATCACGCGGCCGCCATGAATGCCGGCGCCCGGCCCCATGTCAATCACATGGTCGGCGGCGCGAATCATGTCTTCGTCATGTTCGACCACCAGCACGCTGTTGCCAATGTCGCGCAGATGTTTCAGCGTGCCAATCAAGCGGTCGTTGTCGCGCTGGTGCAGGCCGATGCTGGGCTCGTCCAACACGTACATCACGCCGGTCAGGCCCGAGCCAATTTGTGAGGCCAGACGGATACGCTGCGACTCGCCGCCCGACAGCGTTTCAGCGCTACGGTCCAAGCTCAGGTAGTTCAGGCCGACATCGTTCAAAAACTTCAGCCGCAGGCCGATTTCGCGCACCACCTTGTCAGCGATTTCAGCCTTGGCACCTTGCATTTTCAGCGTGCTGAAATATTCAAAACTCTCACGCAGCGTGATGCGGCTGACCTCGTAAATGGCCTTGCGCGTTGGCGCTTCGCCCTCCGTGGCTGGGGCACCAACGATGTAGACATGGCGCGCCTCTTGGCGCAGCCGCGTGCCTTGGCACGACGGGCAAGGTTGCACGGCACGGTAACGTGCCAGCTCTTCACGAACGGCCGACGAATCCGTCTCCCGGTAGCGCCGTTCGAAGTTGGTGATGACGCCTTCAAACGGATGTTTTTTGCTGACCTTCCGGCCGGCTGACGCACCCGAGTCCATGATGTAGCTGAACTTGATCTCTTCTTCGCCGGAGCCATGTAGAACGACTTGCCGTACGTGTTCGGGCAGTTCTTCAAACGCGGTGTCGATGTCGAAGCTGTAATGTTTTGCCAAGCTCTCCAGCATGGAGAAGTAATAGCTGTTGCGGCGGTCCCAACCCTTGACCGCACCGCTGGCCAGACTCAGCGTCGGGAAGGCCACCACGCGCGTCGGGTCGAAGGTCTCGGTGTGGCCCAGGCCGTCGCAACTAGGGCAAGCGCCGACCGGCGAATTGAAAGAAAACAGCCGCGGTTCCATCTCGCTGAGCGAGTAATTGCAGACCGGGCAAGAAAACTTGGCGCTGAACAAATGCTCACCGGGCGTGTCCATTTCCAACGCCATAGCTTTGCCATCGGCGAGCCGCAAGGCGGCTTCAAAACTTTCAGCGATGCGCTGCTTCAAGTTGTCCTGCTCTTGCCTGCTGG
Organism: Comamonadaceae bacterium; assembly: GCA_947450695.1. Lineage (GTDB taxonomy): Bacteria > Pseudomonadota > Gammaproteobacteria > Burkholderiales > Burkholderiaceae_C > Polaromonas. Next base: position 21,122 of record CANFWV010000002.1, on the reverse strand, counting down.
CGTCAAGCTCGCCTTCAGCCAAGTCAGTATCTGGCGCGGTAGGACGGCGCACTTTGACGCGGTCAATCACGACGTCGATGTTGTGCTTTTCTGTCTTTTTTAGCTTCGGCAGTTCGTCAAATTCGTAGATCTTGCCGTCGACCCGAAAGCGCACATAACCTTGCGCCTGCATCTCGGCAAACACATCCACGAACTCGCCCTTGCGCTCACGCGCGACCGGCGCCAGGATCATCAGCCGCGTGCCTTCTGGCAAGGCCAGCACGGCGTCGACCATCTCGCCCACGCTCTGCGCTTGCAGCGGCAAATCATGCTCAGGGCAATACGGTGTGCCCGCACGCGCAAACAGCAGTCGCAAATAATCATGGATCTCGGTGACGGTGCCGACGGTCGAACGCGGGTTGTGCGAGGTGGCTTTTTGCTCAATCGAAATCGCCGGGCTCAAGCCCTCGATCATGTCGACATCGGGCTTGTCCATGAGCTGCAAAAATTGCCGCGCATAGGTCGACAAACTTTCCACGTAACGACGCTGGCCTTCGGCGTACAGCGTGTCAAACGCCAGTGACGACTTGCCAGAACCGCTCAGACCGGTGATCACCACCAGCTGATTGCGCGGGATGTCCAGGTCAATATTTTTGAGATTGTGCGTGCGCGCACCGCGGATGCTGATCCGCTGGGCGGCCAGTTGCGAAGCCAAATATTTGCTGTCAGACGGAGAGTTCAATGGGAGGGGCCGGCAAAACCGTACATCATAGACGGACAGGCGGATTTGCGCTATGGGCTGCCCAAGCAGGGTAGAGGACGGGCCGCGTCTCGAGGTCTGGCGAATGGAAGACAATAAGCCCTTCGTTTTTTGGCATTGAACGCCCCAGCTGAAACGTCACACCTGATGCGCACCTCCACTCCGAACACCCTCATGACCGCCACCGAGCGGCGCGCCAGCTTTTCGTTGGCATCGATTTTTGCGCTGCGCATGTTGGGCCTTTTTTTGGTTCTGCCCGTGTTTGCACTGGAGGCCGCCCGCTTGCCGGGTGGCGATGACCCCGCCCACATCGGTCTGGCCATGGGTATTTACGGGCTGACGCAAGGCCTGCTACAAATTCCATTTGGACTGGCCTCCGACTGGTTGGGCCGCAAGCGCGTGATCATTTTCGGGCTGCTGGTTTTTGCCATAGGCAGCTTTGTCGCCACGGCCGCCACTGACCTGACCTGGCTCATCATCGGCCGTTCGATTCAGGGCGCGGGAGCCATTTCAGCCGCCGTCACGGCGCTGTTGGCCGACCAGACCCGCGACGAAGTCCGCACCAAAGCGATGGCGCTGGTGGGCATCAGCATCGGCCTGATGTTTGCGCTGTCGTTGGTCGTGGCACCGCTGCTGGCCGCGCAGATCGGGCTGGCCGGTTTGTTCGCCCTGACGGGTCTGTTGGCCTTGACCGGGATTGCCGTGGTGGCTTGGGTCGTTCCGCCTGAGCCGGCCAAGCCGGTGCACCGTCCGCGCGGTAGCTTGAAGCTGGTGTTGCAAGAGCCTGCACTGCTGCGCCTGAACCTCGGCGTGTTTGTCCTGCACGCCGTGCAGTTGGCCATGTGGGTGGCCGTTCCGGCGCTGCTGGTCCAGGCCGGCCTAGACAAAGCCGCGCACTGGCAGGTCTATTTGCCAGCGGTACTGGCGTCTTTTGTCGTGCTGGGCGGCGTGCTCTTTCCGCTGGAACGGCGAGGTTATCTGCGGGCCGTCTTTTTGGCCGCCATTGGTCTGATTTTTCTAGTACAGCTGGGTTTCATCTGGTCAGCTCAGCAAGCCAGCCAAGGCACGCCGAGCCTGTCCGCCCTGGCCTGCCTGCTATTTGTCTTTTTCTGCGGCTTCAATGTGCTGGAGACTTGCCAGCCCAGTCTGGCGTCACGGGCCGCACCGGCGCACACCCGCGGCGCAGCGCTCGGGGTTTACAACACGCTTCAGTCGCTGGGCTTTTTTGCGGGCGGCGCGGCGGGTGGCTGGCTGGCCAAGACGGCCGGCCCCGGCGCCCTCTTCATGGCTTGCAGCGCGCTGATGCTGTTGTGGCTGCTGCTGGCCTGGCCCATGCGCGCACCCAGCACAATGCCTGCACCGCTTAGCTCGGCCAGTTAAACTGTGCAAATTAGGAGAACTCGCCATGGCATCGATCAACAAAGTCATCATCATCGGCAACTTGGGGCGTGACCCTGAGGTGCGTTACACGCCCAATGGCGCGGCCATCTGCAACGTCAGCATCGCCACCACGCGCAACTGGAAAGACAAGTCTTCCGGCGAGAAGGTGGAAGAAACTGAATGGCACCGCGTCGTGTTTTACGACCGCTTGGCAGAAATCGCCGGCGAATACCTCAAAAAAGGTCGCCCCGTGTATGTCGAAGGTCGCCTGAAAACCCGCAAGTGGACCGACAAAGACGGCGTCGAAAAATACACCACCGAGATCATCGCCAACGAAATGCAACTGTTGGGCGGCCGTGAAGGCATGGGCGGCCCCGGCGGTGACGACGAAGGTGGCGGCGAACGCCAAAGCTATTCACGTCCACCAGCAGCGGCTCGCCCTCCAGCAGCTCCGGCACAGCGTCCGGCCGCGCCGGCACCGTCGAAAGCCGCAAGCGGTTTTGACGATATGGACGACGACATTCCGTTTTAATTTACAAACGACCGACAGTCCCCAAAAGCCCGCTTCGGTGGGCTTTTAAGTTTCTTCTCTCGCTTAGCAGACCCCATGATTCAACGCTCACACCTTTACAGCTTCATCTGCGCCGCGCTGCTGACCTCAGGCCTTGCTGCTGTGCAACCCGTCCACGCCCAAAACTATGCGTCGGGACTGACCGTCAATTTGCCGGAACCTAACAGCGCTGCGTTAGGTTTTGCACCCCGGGTGGAGCGTTCGCCGTATGTGGGTGCCGGTAGCCGTTTCGATTTGATGCCCTTGTATATCTATGAAGGCAAACGACTTTTTCTGGACGTCAACCGCGTCGGTGTGAAACTGCTGGATGAACCCACGCAACGCATCGACCTGTTGGTCGAGCGACGTCTTGAAGGCTTTCCGCTGACAAAAGCACCGGCCAGCTTGGCAGGCATGGCCATACGTGACACCAGTGTCGATGTCGGCCTGTCTTACAGCATTCGTCAGCCTTGGGGCCAACTCAAAGCCGAGGTCGTGCGCGACTCCAACAGCACGCACCAAGGGACTGAAGCGCGTCTGGGCTACGCCAAAGAGTGGCGTTCCGGTGCATTGACTTGGCGCCCGAGCCTGAGCGTGGCCTGGCGCAGTGCCAAGCTCAACGACTATTACTACGGCGTCAGGGCCAGCGAGGCCACTGCGACGCGGGCCGCTTATGAACCGGGTGCGGGTCTAGAAGCACGGGTCGGCGTGCACGCGACTTATGAGGTGTCCAAGCATTGGAGTCTGCTGACGGGCGTCTCGGCCACGGTGCTAGGCAACGGCGTTAAAAACAGTCCCATCGTGGACCAGCGTGTGCTGCCCAGTTATTACCTCGGTGCTGTCTACGACTTTGGCCCCCATGACAGCGAGTGGATCGGCACCAGTTCGCCAACGTATTTCAAGGTGCTTTACGGCCAAGCCGCCGCCGACGGCTGCCACCTGATCAAAATTCTCACGGCGCAATGTTTGTCCACCGCCAAAGTCAATCCGACCAGCATCAGCGCCGTCCAGATTGGGCGTCCCTTCATTCAAAACTTCAATGGATTGCCGATTGATGTCGTCGGCTACGTCGGGCTGGCCCAGCACAACGACAGCGGCCTGCAGCCCAATGGTCTGCAAGTGGATTTGTTCATGAAAGCCTTTTATAGCGGCTTTCCGTGGCAAGACCGCGTCAAAACAAGGCTCGGCATGGGCATGGGCGTGTCGATGGCTCAGCGTGTGCCCTACATCGAAGTCAGCAGCCAAGCGGCGCAAGGCGAGCAAACCTCGCGCCTGCTGAACTACCTCGAACCCTCCATCGATGTGAGCTTGGGTGACCTGATCGGCTCACGCTCCCTGAAGGACACTTACATTGGCCTAGGCGTGTCACACCGTTCGGGCATCTTCAAAGAGTCTCGCCTGCTGGGCAATGTCAACGGCGGCTCGAACTATATCTACACCTACCTCGAGACGGTTTACTGAACCTGTCACCGTCGGCTAGGTCAAGCGCCGCTGGGGACATTGCTGCTCGCAATCACCCCGCCGCCCAAGCACACTTCACCGTCGTACAGCACCGCTGACTGACCCGGCGTCACCGCCCACTGCGGCTGCGCAAAGTGCAATTCGCAGTGGCTAGTGAAAGCGGTGCGCAATTCGCAAGCCGCGTCCGCTTGTCGGTAGCGGGTCTTGGCAGCCAACCCGCCCAAGGGTGGCGCGCTGCCGGCCACCCAGCTGCAGTCTTGCGCCGTTAACACGGTCGATTGCAGCCACGGGTGGTCGTGGCCTTGCACCACCCAGAGCGTGTTGCTGTCCATGTCTTTGCGCGCCACAAACCAAGGCTCGTGCTCACCCACGCCGCGCTGGCCGCGGGCCAATGCCGCTTTCAAGTCAGCGCCTTTGGCCTTGACGCCGCCGATGCCCAAGCCTTGCCGTTGACCCAGTGTGTAAAAGCTCAAACCCACATGCTCGCCCAGCACACGGCCTTTGTCGTTCTTGATCGGGCCAGGTGCTTTGGCGATGTAGCGGTTCAAAAACTCGCGGAAAGGCCGCTCACCGATGAAGCAGATGCCGGTAGAGTCTTTTTTCTTGGCGTTGGGCAAGCCAATTTCATCTGCAATCAGACGCACCTCGGTCTTGTGCAACTCGCCCACTGGGAACAGGGTCTTCGACAGCTGCGCCTGGTTCAACCGGTGCAAAAAGTAACTCTGGTCTTTCGCTGGATCCAGCCCCTTGAGCAATTCATGCAGGCCGGTTGCAGCATTCAGGCGCACCCGCGCGTAATGACCGGTGGCGATTTTTTCAGCACCCAGCCGCATGGCATGGTCTAAAAAGGCCTTGAACTTGATCTCAGCGTTGCACAGAATGTCCGGATTCGGCGTGCGGCCGGCTTGGTATTCGCGCAAAAATTCGGCGAACACGCGGTCTTTGTAGTCCGCCGCGAAGTTGACGTGTTCGATCTCGATACCGATCACGTCGGCAACGGCCGCTGCATCAACGAAGTCAATGTTCGACGAACAAAACTCGCTGTCGTCGTCATCTTCCCAGTTCTTCATGAAGATGCCGATGACCTCGTGGCCCTGCTGCTTCAAGAGGTAGGCCGTCACGGCCGAGTCGACTCCGCCACTCAAGCCGACCACGATGCGCTTTTTAGGCCCTTGATTGTTTACCGTTTGCATGGGCGTAGATTATCCCCGCCATGGGCGGACGACGCGCCTAAGCGGCTAAATCAACGTGGGGTTGAACCGCGTTCCGCGCAGGATCTTCACGTCCTGCTGCACAAAGGTGCCGCGGTTGATTTCCTTGAAGGCCGTCCAGGCCGGATCGGCGTCGAGTGCGACGCGACGCTGTTCACGGTCTGCCAGGCTGTCGTAGACCCAAATGTGCACGACTTGGTTAAGTGGACCGATTTCACTGACAAAGAACCCAAGCAGCCGACCAAGGTGCTTGAGCTGCAAAGGCAGCGCATGCTTCTCATAGCGTGCCAGGTAAGTTTCCATCTGGCCATGCGCCACGGTGTAGGTTCGGTGTTCAAAGATCATGATGGCCTTCAATAGTCAATGGTTGGGCGAAAGATCAGCCCGGCGGCGTGAGCACTTGGCCGGTCTTGAAATAAGCGGCGAGGTTGTCGGCCACCAAATGCTCCATGGCGGCACGGGTTTCGTGCGTGGTGGCGGCCACGTGAGGCAGCACCACGACACGGTCGTTGTTGAGCAGCCCATCCGGCACATGCGGTTCCTGCTCAAACACATCCAGCCCGGCACCGGCAATCGTACCGTTGGCGATGGCTTGCACCAGCGCGCCTTCATCGATCACCGAACCGCGCGAGATATTGATCAGAAAGCCCTTGGGTCCCAACGCTTCCAACACGGCGGCAGAAATCAGATGCTTTGTCGTCGGCCCGCCAAGACAGGCAATCACCAAGAAGTCGGCCCAGCGCGCCAGCGCCAACAAGTCGGGCTCAAAGCCGTAGGCCACGTCCGCCTGCGCGTGGCGGCCGTGGTAGCGCACGGCCATGTCAAAACCGCTTGACCGGCGGGCAATCGTGGCGCCAATGCGTCCTAGGCCGACGATGCCCAGCCGCTTGCCACTGACGCGGTTGGCGAGCGGAAACAGACCCGCTTTCCAGTGCCCGGCTTGGACAAACCGGTCGGCCGCCACAATTTGCCGCGCGGTTGACAGAATCAGTCCGAAAGCAATGTCGGCCACGCAGTGCGTCAGCACGTCTGGCGTGGTGCTGACGGCTACGTTGTGCAAGGCCGCGGCCTGCAGATCGATGCCTTCAAACCCAACGCCGAAACAGGCGAGCACGCGCCCGCTCAGACACGCCATGACATCGGCTTGACCGCCGTGACGCGACATGGTGACGCCCCCCGCAAAACGGTCCCCGTTCGATTGCAGAAAGGCGGCGCGGTCGGGCTCCGTCCAGAGGGGATGAAGCCGGTAGTGCGCTTGCAACAGCTGCATCAGCCCCGGTGGCAGCGGCCCGAGCATGAGCAGCTCGGGCGCGGCTTCGGTCGCTTGATTGTGAAGTGTGCTCATTCTGTGCGGATATTGGCTTCCTTGAGCCACGGTAGCCAGCGGTCAAAGTCCGCATCCAGGCGGGCTTTGAAGCCGACGTGGTCACGTGGATTGCTAAAGCCAGCTTCAGCCAGCTTGGCTGCAACGTCGGGCTGACGCACAACATTCGCCAGTGCGGTTTCCAGTTTTTGACGGATGTCAGCAGGTGTGCCCGCTGGCAACAAGACCCCATACCAGTTGGTCATCTGCAAGGTCGGGAAGCCAGCCTCGGCAGAGGTCGGCACATCGGGCAGTTGCGGCGAACGCTTGGTATCGAAAACAGCCAAGCCTTTCAGGCGACCATCCTTGATGTAAGGGCGCAGCACGGGGACATCGGCATTGACAAGGTCGACTGTGCCGCCCATCAGGTCGACCAGCGCCGGTGCGGCCCCGCGGTAGGGGATGTGCACCATCTGCACATTGCCGGCTTTAGCCAGCAGTTCGGCGCCGATATGCATGGTGCCGCCCACGCCCGTCGAACCGTAATTCAGTTTGTCTGACCCTTTGGCCTTGGCGACCAACTCGGCCAAGGTGTTGACACCAAGCGAATTTCGCACCGCAATCATGGTCTGAACCTCGCCTAGCAGGTAGACCGGCTCAAGGTCTTTGCGCGCGTTGTAGGGCATCTTTGGCGTGGTGCCAGCCGTCATCACCAAGCTGGACGTGCTCAGCAGCAAGGTCATGCCATCTGCCGGCGCCTTGGCCACGACATTGCCACCCACAATGCCACCCGCACCGCCGCGGTTGTCCACGAGCACCGTCTTGCCGAGCTGCACGCCCAGTGGGGTGGAAATAATCCGCGCGATCTGATCGGCAGGCCCGCCAGCAGCAAAAGGCACGATGATCTTCACGGCTTCATTAGCGCCTTGCGCTCCGGCGGTGGAAGCCGCCAAGCAGGCCAGCAGCACGGCGAAAAATTGAAAGCGACGCATGAGTTTGTCTCCAGATGTATGACGAAAAATCAGCCCGCGAAGCGGGGTTCAGGAAGGCCGGACACGCCGACATCCAGCGCCAGCAGTGCACCGGCGAGTGGCTCGCGGGCCTGCTGCTCAGGCGTGAAGCGTTGCGAATGGCTGGTGATGTACAGCCGGTCGAGACGCTCGCCACCGAAGGCCGGGCAAGTTGGGTTGGTGACAGGCAACTGGATGATGCGGTCAATTCGCCCATCAGGAGCAAGACGCATCAGCTGCCCAGACGCCACCATGCAGATCCACAGGAAACCTTCGGCGTCCACGGTCGCGCCGTCGGGCCGGCCGACTTGGTAGGACCAGTCTTTGAGCACCCGCCGATTGGAGATGGCACCGGCGTCAATGTCGTAATCAAAAGCCCACAGCACTTGGTTGTGTGTGTCGGAAAAGTACATGGTTTTGTCGTCAGGGCTCCAGCACAGTGAATTGGGCAGCACAAAACCGTCCAACATGGCGGTGCAGCTGTGGTCTGCGTCCAAACGGTACAACGTGCCCACAGGGTCGCGCTGCGTGTCGTGCATGCTGCCGACCCAGAAGCGACCTCGGCGGTCGCATTTGCCGTCATTCAGCCGCATGCCTGGTCGGCCCTCTTCAGGGTGTGCGATGGGCTTCGCTGGCAGTTCGGTGGCGGGGTCGTAAAGGTAAATGCCGGTGCCCGTGGCCAGCACGAAGCCGGCTGATTCCCGAAGCGCCATGGAACCCGTGACGAGGTCGGGATGCAGTCGCTGGGCCGCATAGCGTCCCGATGCGGGATGCACGTACTGCAACGCCGGACGCCGCACATCGACCCACCAGAGGCGCTGGCTGCGGTCACACCAACGCGGCACTTCACCCAGAATGTCGGCGGACTGCACAACGCAATCAATTTGGAGATCGGTTTCTGTCTTCATGTGTGCTCTGTCTATTTTTTATTTGTATTTGGTGGCGGCCAACGTCGCCAGATCGATACCGGCTTGGATGTCGCTCTTTTGGCGGCGGTCACCTTGATCGATCTTCTCCGCCTCGGCCAGCACGGCGGCAGCGTGAACCAAGGGCACGAACACGACGCCGGCCTCATCGGCCGCGACCAAGTCGCCGGCATTCACCGAGACACCGGCGATGCGCACACGACCATTGATCTCGACGGTTTCCAGACGCCACTTACCGGTAATAGGTGTCACGCCACGAGACCAGATCGGAAAGCCGAGTCCACGCGAGGCATCTGGGTCCCGAAACGATCCATCAATGACCGCACCGGCACATTGCGCACTGTGCGCTACGGTGGCCGACTGCCCACCCATGTTGGACACCCCAGTCAGACCTTCAATCACCACCACGTCGCCAGGCTCCGCGAGGTTGTAGGCTTCGTGTTCACCCATCTTTCCCTTACCGCTTGCGGCACTGCGCATCGGGCTGTCGGTCCGCTCCACATTACGCACCGTGACGGCCTGACCTAAAAGGCGCTTGAGCGGCAAGGTCGGCGCCAAAACACACGCCGGTATGGCGCCAGCGATGCCCAAGTTGTCCATCGCGTCGGATAGCGTTCCCGTGAGGTCTTCTATGGCGGCGAAGCGTTGCAACAGGTCGGCCGGCAGCCGCTGCAGCGTCATGGTTCGGATGGCTTCGGGCGGGACACGGCCTGTGAGTTTTTTGTCCATCAGCACCAGCGCCCGCTTGTATTTATTTTTTTGCCATTTTTCATGTCTTGTCTCCTGTATGGCTTTTTAGATGGGCCGATTATGGGCGCCGTTAGCGGGTCAGTCATGCCACGTCAGCTATACCAGCTATGTCTGCTTTAAAAGGCGGATTCAACCGGGGTGAGAACTTTTCCGGTTTCAAAATACGCCATCAGGTTGTCGCAGACCAGTTGTTCCATTTCAAGTCGTGACTCACGGGTGAAGCCGGCAATGTGCGACATCATCACGACGTTGTCCAAGGCCATCAGGTCATCGGGCACGTTGGGTTCGTTCTCAAACACATCCATGCCAGCGCCAAAAATCAGCCCGTCTTTCAAGGCCGTGACCAGCGCTGCTTCGTCCACCACCGAACCGCGCGCGATATTGACCAAAATACCTTCGGGTCCCAACGCCTGCAGCACCTGCGCAGACACCAGGTGCTGCGTCGTTGGCCCTCCAATGCAAGCCACCACGAGAAAATCAGCCCAGCGAGCCAGCGCCATTAAGTCGGGCATGTGCAACTGCGAAACGCCCGGGACCGGACGGCGCGTGTGGTAGCGCACGTCCATCTCAAAGCCAGCAACGCGCTTGGCAATCGTTTGGCCGATACCGCCAAAGCCGATCAGTCCTACTTTTTTACCGGCGACACGCGTCATCAAGGGTCTCTGCTGGCCCTTGGCCCAGTCACCACGGCGCACAAAACGATCTGTGGCCGACAGGCCGCGGGCCACATCGATCATCAAACCCAATGCCAAATCGGCAACGCAGCCATTCAGGACGTTGGGCGTGTTGGCCACCTGAATACCGCGCTGATAAGCCGCCGCCATGTCAATTTTGTCGTAGCCGGCCCCAAAACTGGAGATCGCGCCAACCTGGGGCAATGCTGCCAGCAAACTGGCTGGGCAAGCGTGCCGCACATGCGTGACGATGCCCTTGAACTCGGCGCCGTGCTCAGCTAAAAACTGCGCTGGGTTGACCTCTTTCCACAGTGGGTGAAGGTCTACCAGTTCAGGGAGTTTTGCATCGAGTGGCGGTGTGATGGGGCCAATCTGTAATACGCGAGGTCTGTTCATGGATAGGGGTCTGGTTAGTTGCGATAGCTCGGGTCAATTTTGTCCAGTCTGCGCAGCAGCGCTGGCCACTCGCGCTCACCGTGCGGTGGAAACCTGCCGGCGGCGTCGGGTGATGGCGCCCGGCGCAACTGGTTGAACGTCTTGTTGACGACCTCCGCGATGGGCATCTGTATCTTGGCGCCGCTGGACAGGGTCAGCAACTGGGTCAGGCAAGCGCGCTCAAGGCGGTGAATATTCACGAAGGCTTCAGCCACGGTTTGACCGACCGCCAACAGTCCGTGGTTGCGCAAAATCATCACATCGTTGTTGCCGAGATCTTCCACCAAGCGCTGACGTTCGCCGGTGTCGACCGCCACGCCCTCGAAGTCGTGGTACGCCACGCTTCCCGCAAAACGCATCGCCGTCTGGTTGAGCGGGAGCAGCCCGCATTCCAACGCAGAGACCGCCATGCCCGCCGGTGTATGCGTGTGCAGCACGCAACCAACATCGTGACGCGCACCGTGGATCGCGCTGTGAATCACATAGCCGGGCAGGTTGACGGTGTATTGCGGATTCGGATTGCTGATGACGGTGCCGTCCAGAGCGACTTTGATCAAATTGGAGGCGGTGACCTCGTCATACATCATGCCAAACGGGTTGATGAGAAAGTGCACCTCGTCGCCCGGCACCCGAGCCGAGATGTGGTTGAGCAGCATGTCACTCATGCCGTACAGGTCCACCAAGCGATAGCAGGCGGCGAGGTCGACTCTCAGCTGCTGCTCTTCTTTTGTCATGCTCATATTTTTTCCTGTGGTCATCACGTTCTGTGCTTATTCTTTGATCATCATTGCTTGTCGATGTTGGCCTGCCTGATCACCGCACCCCACTTGAGGCCGTCGCGAATGAAGACCTGCTTCATCTCCTCGGGTGTGCTGAAACCGGGCTCAATGCCCAAGGCTTGAAGACGTTGCCTCACATCTGGCGCACCGATGGCCTTGGCGATTTCGCGGTTTAACCGCATGACGACTTCACGCGGTGTGCCTGCCGGTGCGACGATGCCGTTCCATGAATCGGCTTCAAACGTTGCCAATCCGGGCAGGCCGCTTTCGGCGACAGTGGGGATGTCGGGCAAGATGGCCAATCGTTTCGGCGACGAGGCCGCGATCGCGCGCAGGGCGCCGCCCTTCACCTGACCAATCACACCGGTGGTGGTTTCAACGCCGACCTGAATGCTCTGTCCACGCAGCGCCGTGATCACATCGCCGGTCGACTTGAACGGCACAATCGGGACGTCGATTTTGGCCATGCTGAACAGCAGTTGTGCGGACAGGTTCTGAGCGCTGCCGATATTGATGGTGCCCACGTTGAAATGGGCTGGGTCGCTCTGGGCCAAAGCCAACAGATCCCGCAGCGTTTTGAGCGGACTGTCCTTGTCGACCACCACCAAATAGTGAAAAGTGCCCAAGGTGGAAATCATGCTGAAGCTGTTGACCGGGTCGTACGGCAGCGACTTGAACAGTGACGGACTGAAAGCGTTCTGGCCGCTGACCAGCAGCAATGTGTAGCCGTCTGGCGCCGCGCGTGCCACGCTGGAAGCCGCCGTGATGCCCCCCGCTCCAGGCATATTTTCGACCAAGACACTTTGGCCCATGGACTCAGTCATTTTCAGAGCCAGCGCCCGCGCAACCATGTCGCCAAGCCCACCGGGGCCGAAGCCGATCACCAAGCGAATCGGCTTCGACGGGTAACCCTGCGCATGGGCAGCGAGGGCACCGACTAAGAAAAAAACGCCAAGCAGACCTCGCCACAGCGGGCCAGTCCGAAAAAGTCTGTGCGAGCTTTGCATCGTTGTCTCCCGTATTCTGATGAATATCTTTGGGTCTGCTTGTCCTGAAGGACAGCCGCAGGGTCCGCCCTGCGGATTCTAGGGTCAGATCCGACGCGCCGCCAGCACGCGATCGACCATCACACCGGCTTGCCCGAGGTTGTTCATCGGGTCGCAGAAGCCAGCGAGTTGCTCACGCGTGACGTGCTTGTTGATCTCCGGATGCTCGGCCAACAGATCGATCAGCGGGCGTTTTTTCTGCAGTGCGTCGCGGCAGATGTCATAGACCAAATCGTGCGCGTACTCGCGGCCGATGTAAGGGCCTAGGCCCATCATCACGGCCTCGGACATCACCAAACCATGCGTCATGTCGATATTGCGGCGCATCTGCTCGGCGTCCACTTCCAGCCCGGCCAAGATGAATTTGGTCTGCTTCAAGGCGCCCGACATCAGGCAGAAAATTTCCGGCATCGCCACCCATTCAATTTCCCACGGGCCGGTCGAGCGCTCGTGGTCGGCCACCATCGCGTCCATCAGCGACGCTGCGAGCTGGCGCACCACCGAGATGTTGGCGTGGATGTACAGGCAAGAAATCGGATTGCGTTTTTGCGGCATGGTCGACGACGAACCACGGCCGGGCGCAAAAGGCTCAAACACTTCGGCCACTTCGGTTTGCATCAACAACTTGACGTCCATGGCGATCTTGCCAAGCGAGCCGCCAACGATGCCCAGAAATGCACCGACTTCGGCAAAGTTGTCACGCACCGTGTGCCACGAGATCAGCGGCTGACCGAGGCCGAGTTCCTTCATCAGGCCGGCCTGGGTTTCCATAGCGCCGGTTTCCAACGACGACAAGGTGCCCGAAGCGCCGCCGAATTCACCGACCAGCACGCGCGGCTTGAGTTGCTCCAGTCGTTCGCGGTGGCGCTCAATGCCAGCCAAGATGCTGGCCATCTTGTAGCCAAAGGTGATCGGGGTGGCTTGCTGCAAATTGCTTCGGCCAATGATCGGCGTGTTGCGGTGCGTCAGGGCCAGCTTGGCAAGCGAGTCTGAGATGTCTTTCAGGTCGGCTTCAACCAGCGCCAGGCCTTCGCGAATTTGCAACACGGCCGCCGTGTCGGTGATGTCTTGCGTGGTGGCGCCCCAGTGGCAGTACTCGCCGAGTTTGTCTTTGCAGTTGGCGTTGATCTGGTTCACCACCGCAATGATCGGGTAGCCGATTTGCTCGGTCTTGGCCTTGAGCTTGGCCCAGTCGATCTGGCTGGGCTCACAGTTCTTGACGATTTCGGCGGCCGCTTCTTTCGGGATGATGCCGAGCTCGCCCTGCACCTTGGCCAGCGCGCGTTCGATATCGAGGTATTTGGCAGTGCGATTTTCGTCGCTCCAGACGTGGCGCATGGCGGCGTCGCTGAACATGTCGCCGAAGATTTTGGAATCAATGATGGAGGATGGCATGGCTTCTTCTTTGGAGTGTGAAAAGTTGATGGCGTAAATTTAATCGACTCTGATTTTCGCGGCGGTGACGACATTTTTCCAATGCGCCACTTCTTTTTGCACCAGCGTTTTGAGCTGCTCAGGCGTTCCGGTTTCAACCTCGGCACCTTGGTCCTCAATTCTTTTGGCGGCTATTTTGTCAGCCAGCACAGTGTTCATCTCGCGGTTCAATCGGTCGATCACCGCCTTCGGTGTTTTGGCCGGCGCGAACATGGCGTACCACTGCGACATGTTCACATTCGCAATGCCTTGTTCACCGAGCGTGGGCACGTCCGGCAGCACCGACGAACGCTTTTCACCAGCGATGCCCAAGGCTTTCAGTTTGCCGCCTTTGATCTGCGGGTACGCCGTGAACAAGCTAGGAAACATGTACTGCGTGTTGCCGGCAATGGTGTCGACCACGGCGGGTGCCGAGCCCTTGTAAGGCACGCTCACCACGTCCAGTCCGGCCGACAATTTGAAGAGTTCGCCAGCGATGTGCGGGGCCGTGCCGTTGCCGGCGGTGGCGTAACTGAAGGTGTCGGGCTTGGACTTGATCAGTTGCACCAGCTCTTTGGCGTTTTTGACCGGCACGGCACTGTTAGCGACCAACACCGTGGGCGACGCCGCCACCATGCCGATCGGCTCGAAGTCGGCCACCGGGTCGTAGCGGAGTTTTTGCAGCGCCGGGTTGATGCCGTGGGTGGCGATGTAGCCAAACATGATGGTGTAGCCATCAGGCGCGGCGCGGGCAACAAATTCTGCTGCAATGGCACCGTTGGCGCCGGCCTTGTTGTCGACCACCACGGGTTTGCCCAGCCGCGCGCTCAGCCCCTGCGCAATGATGCGGGCCATCGCGTCGTTGGCGCCGCCTGCGGCCGTCGGTACGACGATGGTGATGGTTTTGTCGGGCCAGTTTTGCGCCAGCGCCGGGCAGGCGAGAGCCAGACTGACCATCAACTGCGCTGCGAATAAAGTGGTTCGGGCTCGCATGCAAATCTCCTATCAAACGATGTTTCGATCTTCATGATGCGACGGACGCATCATTCAGTGAAGTGCAACTTTTGATAGCATTGCTGCATGTCACGCATCAATTTTGATTTGCAGCAATTGCAGGCTTTTGTCGCCGTCGCCGAACGCGGGAGTTTTCGGGCGGCGGCCGACCACATCCATTTGTCGCCCCCCGCGGTGAGCCGACGCATCGACAAGTTAGAGACGATTCTGGGCGCGCGGCTGTTCAACCGAACCACGCGCTCGGTCGAATTGACCGCCATGGGCCGCGTCTTCTTGGAGCGAGCCCGCGCTGCGTTGGACGACTTGGAGTTCGCCATCCTCGGCATTTCGGACATTGCCGCGAGCGGCAGCGGCCGGGTCACGGTGGCCTGCGTGCCGTCGGCGGCAATTCATTTTTTGCCCTCGGTGCTCGGCTCTTTCACCGAACTCTATCCCTTGATTCGGGTACGCGTGGTCGACGAAGGGGCGAGTCAAGTGCTGGCCAGCGTGATCGCAGGCGAGTCAGATTTCGGCATCAGTTTTTTGGGTAGTCAGGTGCCGGGCGTGGACTTTGAGCCGATCCACACCGACCCGTTTGTGCTGGCCATGCAGCGCGACCATCCACTGGCCGCAGTGCCGTCAGTCGCTTGGTCGGCGTTGAGTGAGGAGCGCCTGATGACGGCGGCACGCTCCAGCGGCAACCGCCAATTGCTGGATGACGCCATGGCCAAGGCCGGCATTGATCCAGCCTATCGCTTTGAAGTCAGTCACGTGGCGACGCTGCTTGGCATGGTTGAGGCCGGATTGGGCGTGGCGGCGGTGCCGCGGCTGGCGCTGCCTGAGACGCATCCGTCGATGATTGGCATTCCACTGCACGCGCCCGCCGTGTCCCGCGTGCTCGGGCTGACCACGCGCCACGGCGCCGCCTTGCGCGCACCCGCCAAGATGTTTCATGCGCATTTGCGCGCGGTGCTGACGGCCCGCGCCTGAGCGGATTCAGGCCTGCGGGGCGTTGCCGATTTGGTAAACGCTAGCGTCGGTGGTGATCACATTCACCGGATGACGATGACCGGCTAAATAGTCGTCCATGCACTTGATCAGCAGTGGGCTGCGATGGCGCTCGGGGCAAGCGCGAATCGCCTCGGCGCTGAGCCACAAGGTGCGCACAATGCCGTCGTCAAGCGCCTGCCCGGCGACGAACTCACCCAGCTCACCACAATAGGCAAAGCGCAGGTAGGTGATGTCTTCGGTCTGCGCTTGACCCGCGATGGGTTTTTCAAAGCGCGACAAGTAGACACCGACCAAGGCTGTCGGCTGGAAGTGAAATGCGGTCTCTTCCAGCGTTTCGCGAGCACAACCCTCTAACGGACTCTCACCGGGGTCCAGATGACCGGCCGGGTTGTTCAGGCGCAAGCCGTCTTGCGTGTGTTCTTCGACCAGCAAGAATTCCGTCACGCCGGCGTGGATGCGGGCAATCACGGCAGCGACTGTGACGCTGGGTTTCCATCGTGTGTTCATGTCTAGAATTATCCTTTGGTGGCGCTTAGATTGACGATTGGATTAACGATTGGGTCGAAGCCTGGCGCGAAACGCTCGCGCAAGTATTCAACCAGACACTGAACCGCTTTCGGCACCTGAGCCGACCAAGGCCTCAGCGCATAAATACGGTCGCCAAAAAAGCCTTGCACTTGCCAGTCGGGCAGGACCCGCAGCAGCGGCGACTCGCCATCGGCATCGGGTGGCGGCAGGCTGAAGTCGGGAAGCAGGCCAATGCCCAAGCCGGCCAAGAGCGCGTCGCGCAAGACTTCGCTGTTATTGGCCTTGAGCGAGCCACGGATGTTGACGCCAACGCGCTCATCGGCGGCGGAGGCAACGCTGGCTATTTTGCGTTGGCGGTTCTTGGCCACTCTGGAGATGATCTCTGCACTGTTCGAACTTTTAATAAAAGTCCAATTACCGGCATGCCCGCCTCCCAGATACAGCAGGCAGTCATGTGCGCTGAGCTCAGACGGATGCGTCGGCACGCCACGCGCCGCCAAATAAGCCGGGCTGGCCATCAGCACCGAGCGGGTTTCGCACAGCACCCAAGCCACATGGGTTTCGGGCGGCGTGTTGGTGTGGCGAATCGCCAGGTCAAAGCCTTCGTTGGCGAGGTTCACAAAGCGGTCGGTCAGTTCCAGCTCGATCTGAATCTCGGGAAATTTCTTGAGAAAGGCCGCAACGCAAGGTGCCAAATGTTGCCGCCCGAACGCCACAGGCGCCGTGACGCGCACCAACCCGCGCGGCGTGCCGACCAGGTCTTTAACAGCGGTGTAACTCTCGCTGATGCGGCCAAAGGCCGGCAGCATGTCATTCACCAGCTGCTGGCCGGCTTCGGTCAGGCCGACCGAGCGCGTGGTGCGCCGCACCAGCAACACCCCGGCCGCGCGCTCCAGCTCACTGATGCGCATGCTGGCCGAAGCTTTGGATACGCCAAGACGCCGCGCAGCCTCAGTGAAGCTACGCGTGGCGGCCAGCACTGTCAACAAGTGCAAGTCAGCCAGCAGCGGGGAAAGTTGGTCAGAAGCCATGTTTGCAGATTACCAGAACTGTCACTATTGTTCATTTATTTGAACAATGTAATCACAAATAAGGGTGTTATCAAAATGCCTGATGCGGCCTAGACTGATTCATAACTGACACACCGAAGGATTCTTTATGACGACACCCGCTACCCCAAACATCATTGGCCACCATGTCAAGGGACAGCTTGCCGCCGGCGCATCGGTCCGCCAGCAAGACGTTTTCAACCCCGCCACCGGCGCAGTCACTGCGCGTGTCGCGCTGGCCAATGCGGCCGATGTGGACGCAGCCGTCGTCGCGGCCAAGGCGGCTTTTCCGGCTTGGTCAGACACGCCGCCGATTCGCCGTGCCCGCGTCATGTTCAAGTTCCTTGAACTGCTGAACCAACACAAAGACCAGTTGGCGCACCTCATCACCGCCGAGCACGGCAAGGTCTTCACCGACGCCCAAGGCGAAGTGGCGCGCGGCATCGACATCGTCGAATTCGCCTGCGGCATTCCGCAGCTGCTCAAGGGCGATTTCACTGATCAGGTCAGCACCGGCATCGACAACTGGACACTGCGCCAGCCGCTCGGCGTGGTGGCGGGCATCACGCCGTTCAACTTCCCGGTGATGGTCCCGATGTGGATGTTCCCGGTGGCGATTGCCGCCGGCAATTGCTTCATCCTCAAGCCCAGCCCGATCGACCCGAGCGCCAGCCTGTTCATGGCTGATCTGCTGAAAAAAGCTGGCCTGCCCGACGGTGTTTTCAACGTCGTGCAAGGCGACAAAGAAGCCGTTGACGCGCTGCTGGTGCACCCAGATGTGCACGCGATTTCGTTCGTCGGCTCGACGCCGATCGCCAACTATATTTATGAAACCGGCGCGCACCATGGCAAGCGCGTGCAAGCGCTGGGTGGCGCCAAAAACCACATGGTCGTGATGCCGGACGCCGACCTCGACCAAGCCGTCGACGCGCTGATTGGCGCGGGTTACGGCTCTGCCGGCGAGCGCTGCATGGCCATCTCTGTCGCCGTGCTGGTCGGCGATGTGGCTGACCGACTGCTGCCCAAACTGCAAGCACGCGCCGAGCAACTCATCATCAAAAACGGCGTCAACCTCGACGCTGAAATGGGCCCCATAGTCACCGCCGCCGCACACCAGCGCATCACCGGTTACATCGACCTGGGTGTCCAAGAAGGCGCGACCCTGCTGGTCGACGGCCGCAGCTTCACTGGCGCACTAGCCGGCGCAGGATGCGAGCAAGGCTTCTGGATGGGCGGCACGTTGTTTGACAACGTCACCCCCGACATGCGCATTTACAAGGAAGAAATTTTTGGCCCGGTGCTGGGTTGCATGCGCGTCAAAGACTTGGCCGAAGCCATTAACCTGATCAACGCCCACGAGTTCGGCAACGGCGTGAGTTGCTTCACCCGCGACGGCCATGTGGCGCGTGAATTCAGCCGCCGCATCCAGGTCGGCATGGTCGGCATCAACGTGCCGATTCCGGTGCCGATGGCTTGGCACGGTTTTGGTGGCTGGAAGAAAAGTTTGTTCGGCGACATGCACGCCTACGGTGAAGAAGGCGTGCGTTTTTACACCAAGCAAAAGTCCATCATGCAGCGCTGGCCCGAGAGCATCGGCAAGGGTGCTGAGTTTGTGATGCCGACGGCGAAGTGAGTTTTAGGCCGGCGATACTGAGCCAATGATTCGCCGATTCCCAGCCTTAACTGCCGCTTATTTTTCTGCTTGGTGCATCGCGCTGTTAATGGCTCTTGTGCTGGCATTTATCAGCGCCCCCACATTCGCCGCCCAAGCAACCAACGACACCCTGCGCATCGGCTCCAAGCGTTTTACCGAGTCCTACATCCTTGCGCAGGTGCTGGCGCAGACCTCTGCGCCGCACATGCTGACCCCGCCCACCGTGCTGCAGGGCTTGGGCAACACGGCCATTGTTTATGCGGCGCTGCGGGCGGGCAGCATTGACCTGTACCCGGAATACATGGGCACCATCAGCCTAGAAATTATTAAAAATAAAACGCCGATGACTTTAGCGGCCCTGAATTCAGCGCTGGCGCCGCTGGGCCTCGGTGCGGCGAACCCGCTGGGTTTCAACGACGGCTATGCGCTGGCCATGCGCGAAGACACCGCACAGCATCTAGACATAGTCGCACTCAGCGACCTGGTGAAGCACCCTGCGCTGAAGCTGGGCCTGTCGAACGAATTCTTGGGTCGTGCCGACGGTTGGCCGGGGCTGGTCAGGCGCTATGCGGCACCGCAGGTGCCGGTGGCGCTAGACCACGGCTTGGCGTATGACGCGATAGCGCAAAACCAAGTGGATGTGATCGACATCTACACCACCGACGCGAAGATTGACCACCTCAGCCTGCGCGTGCTGAAGGACGACTTGGCTTACTTTGCGCGTTATGACGCCGTGCTGCTGTACCGGCTAGACGTGCCCGCGCGGTTTCCTCAAGCGTGGGCGGCGCTGAAAAAGTTGAGCGGCAGCATCGACGAGAAGGCCATGATTGCGATGAACGCGCGGGCCGAGTTGCAGGGCGTGGCCTTTGATGTGATTGCGCGGGACTACCTCGCGTCTAAGTCGGACTCTGCACCTACCGCAACGGCGGGAACGGATAACGACCCGGGCCAGCGTGGCTTTTGGGCCAAGCTGTTCGGGCCCGACCTAGCGCGGTTGACGAGGCAGCACTTGACGCTGACCTTGATCGCGGTGGCTGGCGCGGCGCTGCTGGGCATCCCGCTGGCGGTGTGGGTGTTTCCGCACCCACGCCTGCGCGCCGTGGTGCTGGCCGCCGCCGGCCTGCTGCAAACCGTGCCCTCACTGGCCATGCTGGCGATGCTGATTTCTGCGCTGGGCCTCATCGGCACCTTGCCCGCGCTGATGGCGCTGATGCTTTACGCCCTGCTGCCCATCATGCGCAACACCGTCACCGGCCTGGGCGAGGTGCCAACCGGCCAGCGCTTGGCAGCTCAAGCGCTGGGCATGACCACCGGACAAGTGATGCGAGCGGTCGAACTGCCGCAAGCACTGCCGTCCATCATCGCGGGTGTGCGCACGGCAACGGCGATTGCGATCGGTACGACGACCATCGCAGCCTTCATTGGCGCAGGTGGTTATGGCGAGCGCATCGTGACTGGCCTGGCGCTGAACGACGGCCAAATGCTGCTGGCCGGTGCCCTGCCCGCCACGCTGATGGCGCTGCTGAGCGAGGCGCTGTTTGAGGGCGTGGAGCAGCTGATGCGGCAGCGCAGAGGCTGAATCAAGCCGTGCCGGCCTTGACCTTCAAACGCCAAGCATGCAGCAACGGCTCGGTGTAGCCGCTGGGCTGCTCCAGCCCCTTGAAAACCAAATCGCAAGCGGCTTTGTACGCGGCACTGGTGGCGAAGTTACCGGCCATGTTTTTGTACAACGGATCGCCGGCGTTTTGCTTGTCGACGACTGCGGCCATGCGCTCAAAGGTGGCTTGGACTTGTTCTTTCGTGACCACGCCGTGTAGCAACCAGTTGGCGATGTGCTGACTTGAAATGCGCAGTGTGGCACGGTCTTCCATCAAGCCGACGTTGTGAATGTCTGGCACCTTGGAGCAGCCCACGCCTTGGTCGATCCAGCGCACCACGTAACCCAAAATACCTTGCGCGTTGTTGTCGATTTCTTGCTGCTTGTCGGCAGCACTCCAATTCGGCGTCGCCGTCACGGGCACGGTCAACAAACCGGTGAGCAGGCTCTCGGCTTCTTTGTTGGCGTTGATTTTTTCCATCTGTTTTTGCACGTCGCTGACCAGCACTTGGTGGTAATGCAGGGCATGCAAAGTAGCGCCGGTCGGGCTGGGCACCCAAGCGGTGTTGGCACCGGCCATCGGGTGGCCGATTTTTTGTTCCATCATGGCCTT
>CANFWV010000001.1 GCA_947450695.1 Comamonadaceae bacterium | reverse complement strand
TCTTGATGCCGTTGAGGGGTTTGTTGCTCATTTGATTTCTCCTAAATGTGAATTGATTACTTCTTTTTCGCAGCGCTCTGCGGATTCAAGCTGGTGATTCGACCGCTTTCAGTGCCAGCGGTTTCGTCGATGATCGCGTTGATCAGGGTTGGCCGGCCGGAGGCGATGGCTTCGTCCATGGCCTTGGCCAATTCGGCCGGTGTGTTGGCGACAACGCCGACGCCACCAAAGGCTTGCATCATCATTTCGTAGCGGGCATTTTTGACAAACACCGTTGGGGCCACATCGCCGCCCAGCGGGTTCACGTCAGTGCCTTTGTAAATACCGTTGTTATTGAAAACAACAATGCAAATCGGCAGGTTGTAGCGGCAGATGGTTTCGACTTCCATGCCGCTGAAACCGAACGCACTGTCGCCTTCGATGGCGATCACCGGCTTACCGGTAGTCACTGCAGCGGCAACCGCGAAGCCCATGCCGATGCCCATGATGCCCCAGGTGCCAACGTCCAGACGCTTGCGCGGCAAGTACATATCGACAATGCTGCGGGTGAAGTCAAGGGTGTTCGCGCCTTCGTTGACAACAACAGCTTCCGGGTTCGCCTTGACCACATTGCGCACAACGTTCAGGGCGCTGTGGAAGTTCATGATGGCTGGGTTGAGCGCCAGCGTTGCGGCCATTTTGGCCATGTTCTTGTCTTTGCGCTCACCCACTGCCTGCAGCCATTCAACCGGTGGCTTGGCCCAGTTGGCATCAATGCCGTCCAGCAGCACCGACACGCAAGAACCAATATCACCCACCAACGGTGCCGCGATCGGCACGTTGCTGTCCATCTCAGTTGGAGAGATGTCGATTTGGATGAACTTGGTGGAAGACGGTGTGCCCCAAGTCTTGCCCTTGCCGTGAGACAGCAGCCAGTTCAGGCGCGCACCGACCAGCATGACGACGTCGGCTTCAGCCAAAACGTAAGAACGGGTCGCGGCTGCAGACTGCTCATGCGTGTCAGGCAGCAAGCCTTTGGCCATGGACATCGGTAGGTAAGGAATACCGGTTTTTTCGATCAGGGCGCGGATGTCTTCATCGGCCTGTGCGTAAGCCGCACCTTTGCCGAGAACGATCAATGGACGCTTGGCGCCTTTGAGCAGGTCAAGGGCGCGTTTGACGGCATCGGCAGCCGGGATCTGGCGCGGTGCGGGGTCAATCACCTTGATGAGGGAGCGTTTCCCGGCATCTGCGCTCATCGTCTGTGAAAAAAGTTTGGCAGGCAGGTCGAGGTATACGCCACCAGGACGACCGGACAAGGCCGAACGGATTGCGCGGGCGATGCCGACGCCGATGTCTTCAGCATGCAGCACGCGGAAAGCCGCTTTACAAAGCGGCTTGGCAATCGCGAGTTGGTCCATTTCTTCGTAGTCACCTTGCTGCAAATCGACGATCTCGCGCTCGCTGGAGCCGCTGATCAGGATCATCGGGAAGCAGTTGGTCGTGGCGTTGGTCAGGGCCGTCAAGCCGTTCAGGAAACCAGGTGCCGAGACGGTCAGGCAAATGCCGGGCTTTTGCGTCAGGAAACCGGCGGCGGCGGCGGCATTGCCTGCGTGCTGCTCGTGACGAAAGGAAATCATTCGAATGCCGGCCGCTTGCGCTTTGCGCGTCAAGTCGGTTATGGGGATGCCGGGCAAGGCAAAAATGGTATCGATGTCATTGAGCTTCAGGGCGTCGATGACCAGATTAAAGCCGTCCGTCTGTTCCTGTTCTGGTGTTTCATTTGTCATGAGGAAATATCTTTTCGTTTGACTTCGATAAAGGTGAATTAACAACGCCGTACAGTTTTGGCCCGCGCTCACATTTGAGAGCCACTTTGCACTGTCCGGTTATCATATGAGCCGCTCAAGAATCGGCCATTGATCGCGGTCAATTTTCGCCATATTTAGACGGCCTGAGAGCGTCATCTCCGACCTCCAACAACCCTAGTCATCCATGTCATCTGTACCCGACCATCCCGATAGAAACATCATCCGCGTCCAATTGGCGCAGAACACCGTTTTGAAGGGCATGTCGCCAGAACAAAGCGCTGAATTGGAGTCCCATTTGGTCATCGTCGACGGGCACAAGGGCGATGCTTTGCTGGAACAAGGTGTGCATGAGATGGAACAATATTTCATCCTCGAAGGCATTCTCAAGCGGGTCGTGACGAATCAGGAGGCGAAAGAGATGATTCTTCGCTTCACGGATGAACGAGACATGGAAACAAGCTACGCCGCATGGCGACTGGGGACACCAACCCCTTACAGCACGGTATGCGTCACCAAGGTTCGGGTGGCGAAGTTGCCGTTGGAAGACTGGGTGGCCTTCTTAGAGCGCCACCAATCTATCAAGCAGTCCTTTGAATATGCCGTGATGGAATTGATGAGCGAAATCATGGCTCATACCATCACGCTGCACCTGTTGGACGCGCCGGGCCGGGTGAAGCGATTTTTGCGCAAGCACCCTGAACTCTTTGAGCGGATCCCGAAAAAAGAGTTGGCCTCTTATCTGAACCTTTCTGCTGAAACTCTCAGCCGACTCAAACAGCGCGGCAAGATTTAAAAAAGCCATCTCGTCATAAGCGGAATTTCGTCAATGCGTAGCGAAAAATTCCGTCACTGCGAGCGCAGCGCGGCAGTCCATCGATCATGCTTCAGAAAGATAATTTTCTCGTCCCTCATTCAACCGGGCGATCAGCTTCGAACTCGTCTTTCTTCGGCGGCCGAATCTTATTCAGCACCTTGGAAATCAGTGGCCAGAACAGCAAGATCAAAGCCAATGCGGTGATGCTGCCCACCAGGTAGTTGGAGAACATGATGCCTACTTCGCCCTGCGAGATGAGCATTGATTGGCGAAATGCATCTTCGGCCTTATCCCCCAACACCAGCGCTAGCACCAGTGGTGCCAGCGGGTAGTCGAGTTTCTTAAACAGGTAACCCATTACACCAAAGAGCAGCATGAACCAGATGTCCAACATGGCGTTGTGGACGGTGTAGGCGCCAATGGCACAAATCACGATGATGATGGGTGCGATGATTGAGAACGGAATGCGCAAGATCGAAGCAAACAACGGCACGGTGGTGAGCACCACGATCAGTCCGACCAGATTGCCCAAGTACATGCTGGCGATCAAGCCCCAGACAAAATCTTTTTGTTCAACAAAGAGCAGCGGACCCGGTTGGAGACCCCAGATTAGTAAGCCACCCAGCAGCACTGCGGCAGTCGGAGAGCCGGGAATCCCGAGCGCGAGCATTGGCAGTAGGGCGCTTGTCCCTGCTGCATGCGCTGCAGTTTCTGGTGCAACCACACCTTCGAGTTCACCGGTACCAAATTTGTTGCCCGTTTTGGACATTTTCTTGGCTAAGCCGTAACTCATGAACGACGCTGGCGTTGCACCACCAGGGGTGATGCCCATCCAAATGCCGACGAGTGAACTTCTGATGGAAGTCATCCAATATTGAGGCAATTTCTTCCAAGTGGCCAGGACGATTTTTGGATCGATCTTGGCGTGTTTACCGGAGAACGCCAGACCTTCTTCCATCGACAGCAAAATCTCGCCAATCCCGAACAAGCCAATCACGGCGATCAGAAAGTCAAAACCGCGCATCAGTTCGAGCCAGCCAAAGGTCAGGCGTAACTGGCCCGTCACGGTGTCCATGCCGACAGAGGCCAGTGCAAAACCTATCGTCATTGAAGCCAGAATTTTGAACGGTGAGCCTTTGCCCATGCCGACAAAGCTACAGAACGTCAGCAAGTAGACCGCGAAGAATTCGGGCGGGCCGAATTTCAGCGCGAACTTTGCGACCAGCGGGGCCATGAAGGTGATCATCACCACCGCGACGAATGCACCCACGAAAGACGAGGTGAAGGCCGCCGTTAACGCCTCACCCGCACGGCCTTGTTGTGCCATCGGGTAGCCATCAAAGGTCGTTGCCACAGACCAAGGCTCGCCTGGAATATTGAACAAAATCGATGTGATCGCGCCACCGAACAAGGCACCCCAGTAAATGCAAGACAGCATGATGATGGCCGAAGTCGGTGTCATCGTGAAGGTCAGCGGCAGCAAAATGGCGACGCCATTGGCGCCCCCGAGTCCTGGCAGCACGCCGATCAGTACGCCCAAGACAATGCCTACCACCATTAAGAGCGTGTTCATCGGGGTCAGCACGACCGCGAACCCGTGGAACAGCGAGTTAAGTTCATCCATTTTCAAAAACTCCGAGAGAGCATATAAATTAGTAGCCGAGGAAACTCAGCAAGTCGAACCGACCTTTGTAGAGGGGCACTTTGAACCACACCTCAAACATCATGAAAAACAGGGCGTTGACGCAAAAGGCCGCGATTACACTTTTGACCCATGAGAACTTTCCTAGGATCACCATGAACAAGGCGATGTAGACAAAAGACGCGATGTACAGGCCGATGAATTCAACAGCAAAGACGTAAACACCGGCCGGAACGAGCACCGAGAGCACGCGCTTTATTTGCTCGCTATCGACAAAAACAGCCCTGTTCCGGCCTTGCTTGCCGAACAGGGCTTGGTAAAAAATACCGGCACCTGCAATGGTCATGATCAGACCGATGTAGAAAGGAAAGTAGCCGGAGCCCGGACCATCGCTGGTCCAGCTGGCTCCCAGTTCCCGGCTGCCGTAAATAACGACGATTCCCAGCAACATAATGGCGATGGCCACAGCGGCTTCCACCACGAAAGTAGCTGGCCCTCTTGCTTCGCCACCAGCATGGGCTTGGGTATCACTTGAGGCCATTGGGACTGCTCCAGTTAGTTGTTTATTTTTTAGCCAAGAAGCCGGCTTCTTGCATCAGACCGTGGTGGATGGTTTCAGCGGATGTCACCCATTTTTCAAAGTCTGCGCCGGCCAGGTAGGTCTGGTTGAATGCACCTTTCTCCATGAAATCAAGCCATTCAGGCGTTGCCCTAATTTTCTGGATTAAGTTGACATAGAACCCTTTTTGGTCAGCCGTGACGCCAGCGGGCATGAAAATGCCCCGCAGCATTTGGTAGTCCATGGGAATACCGGATTCCTTGCAAGTCGGAATGTCGCTCCAAGCTTGGGTGTCTGTGATTTTGGCTGTGTAGGTCATGCGCTTGTCGTCGAACACACACAGTGCGCGCAACTTACCGGCACGCCATTGGGCGACGGCTTCGACCGGATTGTTGACGCTCGAGTCAACGTGGTTGCCGACCAACTGAACCGCTACTTCACCACCGCCTTTGAAGGGGATGTAAATAAATTTGGTGCCCGTGGCTTTTTCCATACCTACTGTGATGATTTGGTCCTCTTGCTTGGAACCTGTCCCGCCCATTTTCATTTTCAGTGGGCCTGCGGTTTTAACGGCCGCTACGTATTCCTTGGCGTTTTTGTACTGTGTTTCCGCGTTGACCCACAAGACAAATTGGTCTAGCGCCATCATGGCTACGGGTGTCATGTCTTTCCAGTTAAACGGCACACCCGTGGCCATGGGCGTGGTGAACAGGTTGGACAAAGTAATCACAATTTTGTGTGGGTCGCCCTTGGCACTTTTGATTTCCAAAAAGCCTTCGGCTCCTGCGCCGCCTGATTTATTGACGACGATCAGCGGCTGCTTCATCAGCTTGTGTTTGATGACGATGCCTTGAATCAGGCGCGCCATTTGGTCGGCGCCACCGCCGGTCCCTGCAGGCACAACAAACTCAACCGGCTTAGTCGGTTCCCAAGCGGCGTGCGCCGGTGCGGACACCACCGCCATGGCCGAAATGGCAATGGCCACACCTGCGGCAAGCTCATTTCTTATCTTTGTAAATTTGCTTCTCATCTTGTTGTCTCCTGCTGGTTGTTAAGTCTGTTTTTGGCCAGAATTTGTACCAACTCTTTGGTTGATGTCTAGCCTGTTCCGATACTCTTACCAGCGCACTTGAAACCTTCTTGACTTTGGTCAATTTTGTATATTTATTAGCTCTAAATAGGGTTAATTCGGGTGTTTATTTGTTGCTTTTGTTTGATTAAAAATGTGAATAAATCATTTGAGTTGATTTCGTTGCAGACGTAAAAAAGCCCCTGGTGCCGAATTCGGCATCAGGGGCTTTTGAAGGGGCGGATTTTCGTCCGGCCTGACTCAGTCAGTGGTTTATTTGATTTCCCCGGCTGCGACCTGATCCATAAACTTCTGACGCATGGGTTTCAAGACAAACCAGGCCATGTAAGCGGCGATGGCATTCATGGCGCAACCGACGAAAAATACGGCTTCCCAAGTACCCGTCATCGCCATCAGAACACTAGAGATGGGAACGAAAATGGATGCCGTGCCCTTGGCTGTGTACAACAGGCCGGCGTTACCCGCCGCATTCTTGGTGCCAAAAGTATCGGCGCAGGTCGCCGGGAACAAGCTGTAAATCTCACCCCAAGCAAAAAAGACGATACCGGTCAAGATCACGAACATGATCGGGTCACGACCCCAGTAGTACAGCGCCAAGATGCCGACGGATTCAAGCGCAAAGGCGATGAACATTGTTTTTTCACGCCCAATTTGATCTGAAACCCAACCAAAGAAAGGACGTGTCAGGCCGTTCAGAACTCGGTCGATGGCCAGTGCGAATGTCAGCGCAGGCAAGATCATGCCCATGACGTTGAAGGTCACACCGTCAATTTTGAAGTCTTTGGCAATTGGGCCCATTTGGGCCGTGGCCATCAGGCCACCTGCTGCGACCAAAACGAACATGATGTACATGACCCAAAATACAGGTTTTGTGACGATCTGAGTTGGGCTGAAGTCAACCTTCGACTGTTGAAGTTTGGATGGCTTGGCTGACGCGCCAACAACATGTGCGGGTGGGCGCAGCATCATCAAGGCAAGAATCATGACGACAGCGCCTTGACCTATACCGAAGTACAGAAAGGTTTGTTCGTAGCCACTGTTTTGAATCATGAATGAAATGGGGATGATCGTGGCGGCAGAACCGGCACCAAAGCCAGCTGCGGTCAAGCCTGCAGCCAATCCGCGGCGATCAGGGAACCACTTGAGCGCTGAGCCAACGCAAGTGCCGTAAACCGCACCCGCACCGATGCCGCTGATGGCTGCCGCGATGTAAAGGATGGTCAGGGTGTTGGCGTAAGAGTTCAAGACCCAACCAAGACCACAGAGTAAACCGCCAAACAAAATAACGGGCCTAGGGCCAAATTTGTCGACAGCCCAGCCTTCGACTGGGACCAGCCAAGTTTCGGTCAAAATGAAGATGGTGAAAGCCACCTGAATCGCGGCTTTGCTCCAGCCGTATTTATCTGCAATTGGGTTGACGAAAAGCGTCCAACCATATTGCAGATTGGCAATCATCGCCATGCAAACAATGCCCATGACCAATTGAAACCATCGGTTCGAAACGAACGTCCCGCCGGATTCACTCGATTTTATACTTGTATCCATACTGCCTCTTTTATTGAAAACGAGTGATTAATTATTGAAGTAGTTAATTAATATTAATTTCAAAAAAAATGCATACCATGGCGTTACTTGTGGCCATGACGCAATTTTCATTTCAAATTAATATTGAAATTCTAGAAAATACTCGTTCATATTGCGGTTGACTTGAGTCAAGATTCGCAATACTTGGGGTTATGGATATCCCTTATAGGGTTAACGCTTGGTTTTCCTCCGGTGTAACTCTTGAGTTGGACGGGCGTCATTCAGTGACTCACTTGCCACCGACTCCGCTAATCCTCTTGGACGTCCGCACAGCATCAGTCTGCGCATGGCCTACCATCCAAGGCTATGAAGAAAAAACTCCTCCCTCATTTCGGACAAGACCAGACCAACGTGTCGCAACAAGAGCGGTTCCGTGCCGCGGGTGGGGCATTGGTCGGGCTGCTGTTCACCATGGCGATGGGGCGGTATGTCGGAGGCTTGGCTGGTGTGAGTGAGTGGGTAATGGCTTCATTGGGGGCCAGTGCATTGCTCGTATTTGTATTGCCATCGAGCCCAATGGCCCAACCTTGGGCTGTCATCGGCGGGAATCTGATCTCGTCCTTGATTGGGATTGCATGCGTCAACCTAGTTCACAGCCCGATGTTGACTGCACCGTTTGCGGTTGGGTTTTCAATTCTGGCTATGTTTGTTTTGCGTTGTTTGCACCCACCTGCCGCTGCTGTTGCCATGATGACAGCGTTGGGTTCTGTGAGCAGCTTTCAATATGCATTATTTCCAGTTCTAACCGACTCTATTTTCCTGACTATTGTTGGCGTTATTTATAATAACTTAACTGGGAAAATTTATCCTCACATATCTCTTGAAAATAATTTAAAAAATGAGCGGAAATTTATTAACTCAAGAGATGTGGATGCTGTCTTATCTAGGTATAACCAGGTTATTGATATTAATAGAGAAGACTTGGCTGTATTAATTGACCAAGTTGAAATGAAGGCCTATGAATATAAGCTGGAAGGTATCAAGTGCTCTGAAATCATGACCAGAGAAGTCAGGTTTCTAGATATCAAAATGTCACTCGAAACGGCTTGGAAAACGCTGCGTGAAAACCACATCAAAGCTTTGCCGGTGATTGACAGGAACCGCCGTGTGGTCGGCATAGTGACACTTGAAGATTTATTGAAACACGCTGACATTGATCTTCATAAGAACTTTGGTCAGCTTGTGAAGGGTGTCGTACTTAGCGGTCTCAAGGGCATTGGAAATACCCTGAAACCCGATCCTGAGACAGTCGCTCAAATCATGACCACGAAGGTCAGGGTCATCAGCGAGGGGAGAAACGTGATGGATCTGGTGGGAATTTTTCACAGTCTAGGACATCATCACTTGCCGGTGATTGACAGTCAGCAAGCCTTGGTGGGCATCATCACTCAGTCTGATTTTGTCGCTGCAATCGAAAAATCTTTGAAAAGATAAATCTCTTACGACAGGTCAGCGAAATAGAAAGTATGCAGCCAGAACGTACAGGATTGATGCGAACACTTTTTTCAGTGGCCGAATGTCCATGCGGTGGGCTGTACGAGCGCCCAGCGGTGCCGTACACACACTTGCCAGCGAGATGACGACGAGTCCAGGCAAGTATAGAAAACCGACCGACCCTGGTGGCATCGCGGGCATGTTCTGGCCCGCCCAAATGTAGCCCAGCGTGCCGGCCAAGGCAATCGGAAATCCGAGTGCAGATGAAGTACCCACGGCGTCATGAATCTTCACGTTGCACCACGTCATAAAGGGTACTGAGACAAAGGCGCCGCCGGCACCGACCAGCGAAGACAACATGCCGATGACCCAGCCCATGCTGAAGGTGCCGAGACGGCCGGGCAGGGTACGGCTTGGTTTTGGTTTGCGGTCAATGAACATTTGCGTGGCAGAAAAAGCCACGAAGATGGCAAACAAAATGCCGAGTAATTTGCCCGGTAAGGCCGCAGCAAACTGTGCTCCGACGATCGAACCCAACACAATTCCAGGCGCTAGCAACCGGACAATGGGCCACAGCACGGCACCGCGCTTGTGGTGTGCTCGTACCGATGACAAAGAAGTTAAGCAGATGGTTGCAAGGGACGTGGCGACGGCCATTTTCACGGTGTAGTCAGCCGGAAACCCCTTGGCGGTGAGGATGAAGGTCAGGAACGGCACCATGATCATGCCGCCTCCGATGCCCAGCAGGCCGGCTAAAAATCCGGTGCACAGACCAATGACAAGGAGTTCTGCGATCAGTTGGGGTTCGAGGAGCATCGGATCCAAAGAAAAAAGGTGTCTGCGAAACGGCTGAATTCTCATCCTGAACCGGGGTTCAGGTGGGCGAGGGCAGTCAGACTTCGGGGCCGTCTAACGCGAGACGATCACACCTGCAGGACAATTTACCAAGCCCGTGCTTAAAAAGCATTGGTACAAGGAAGTATAAAACCCAGCAAGTAACGCAGACCGAATGATTGTAGGCGCGATCGGAGCCTCAGAGGTGACGCTTTTGTTAATCAAGCGGCGTTACAGCAGCCGGCCATCAACGCCTAGCGCCGTGTCGAGTCGGCTCAGCAGGGAGTCGATTTGGACGTCGTCTGGTGCATCGTTGGCGGCGCCAGTTGGGCGCACCAGAGGTGCAGATGTTTCGGGGCGGTCGGACAATTCAAAGGCTAGGTTCAAGGCGGCCAACACAGCGATCCGGTCGCGTGCCTTGAGCTTCCCTGCATCACGGATCTTGCACATTGCGATGTCGACTTTCTCGACGGCTTCAAGCAGGTGTGCGTCTCCCCCGTCGGGGCAACCTAGCAAGTAGCTTTGGCCCATGATCTTCACTTCTAGCTGCTTCATGTTTGACCCTCCTTGGCCGAGCCTGAAGCCTCGCTGACCTCAGCTTTCGGCAAGCGATCCAGCAGGCCATCAACGCGAGCGCGTGCAGCACTCAGGCGTGACTTTAATGAGTCTCGCTCAAGCGTGAGCGCATCTACATGCTGGTTGAGTAACTCGTTGGTGCGCTGTAATTCGTCATAGCGCATCAGTAGCCGCTCAACGCGCTCAACAAGCTGTTCGATTTTTGGGGTGTCGGCCATAGAAGCTCTAATTGTAGGGTTTCAGGAACTTTCGGCACTTAGAATGTTTGTTGTTGGTGCTCGCGGTGTGGTTCACATGCCGCAGTTCAACGGGAAGCAGGAGGGAGTTGAGGTCAAGTACACCGTCATGGTGTGCAGGCGCCAAGTCTTCTAACCTGCGCTGCCCCCGCAACGGTAAAACGAACGAATGCGTTTTGAGCTCATCGCTTGGAACTGTATTCCGCTTTCATCAGTAGCCACTGAGCGCCTTGAACAAGTGCTTGGGAAGGCGATGAAGGTCGCTTCGTCAGCCCGGATACCGGCCAACAAGGTGAGCTTGCGTCCTTTTTTTTGAGGGCGTGCGTTCGTAACGCTCATGCACTGGCGGGGAAGCCGGTGAGGGCCTTTGTTGTTGATTGTGTTTCATGAAATTTAAACTATTGCCCGCGCGCATTGCCGTGCTTGCCTTGTCGTTGCCTGCTGCTTTTGTGGCCAGTGGACAAAATCTTGCCATCAAAACACTCCCCGAAACCCTGGTCACAGGCAGTCGTGTTGCCGGCCCGCGCGATGCTCAACCTTTCGGAACCAGCGTCATCACGGCAGAAGACATTCAGCATTCAGGTGCCACGACGGTGAACGAGGCCATCATGCGTTTGCTGGGTGTTCCCGGCAGACAGGATTCGTTTGGCGGCGGAGACTATGCGCTTGACTTGCGTGGCTTTGGGATTACGTCGGACAGTAACCAAGTGGTCGTTGTTGACGGCATCCGCATCAGCGAGGCAGACACGGGAGGGACCCGATTGGCGGGAATTCCGATCGAGTCGGTTACCCAGATTGAAGTGATTCGCGGCAGCGGTGCGGTGCTGTACGGCGAGGGCGCCACAGGCGGGGTGATCATCATCACCACCAAGAGCGGTAAGGGCGTGGCCCGTCAAAATGACGCGTCGATTTATGCCGCGGCGGGTAGTTATGGTTTGCGAGAAGGACGGGCTAATGCGACTTTAGCCAGCGGTGGTTTTTCCTTAGATGTGAACGCTATGAACCGTACGACGGACAACAACCGCGACAATTTTCATTCGCGTTCCAATGCCTTGTCAACAGTCGCTCAGTGGAGTAATGAATGGCTGCGTGTGGGGGCGAGTCAATCTAACGATGATCTGAACACCGGCTTGCCCGGTTCACTCTCGGCGTCGGAATACGCGTTGACTCCACAAAAAGCGGCAACACCGTTTGACAATGCGCGTATTTCCAATTCGAAGACAGGTTTTTTTGCAGAGGCTGAGTTAGGCGACTGGCAGTTGGTTGCCAACGCCGGAAGCCGTGACAAGACGATTCGCAGCTTCTTTGCTGGTTCGGGTGACTACAACTACGACATTCACGCCAACACGCTTGGACTTCGAGCCGTCAATACTCAAAAACTGGCTGAGTTCACGAACCGTTTGGTGCTGGGTAGTGATTACGCGAGTTGGTCGCGCGATGTTCTGGTTAGTTACTCTGGACCGTCAGCAGCAACGCAGTCATCACGGGCTTTGTACTTTAGGGATGAATTGACCCTGGTAGCGACCAAGACCTTGTTGACTTTTGGGGCGCGAACTGAACAAATCAACAAACAAATCAGTTCCGCTACGACAGGTTTAACTGATCGTCAGAATGCTTGGGAACTCGGTCTGCGGCAGCCTCTGAATGAAAAAATTTCGGTGTATGGACGCATTGGCGACAGCTACCGCCTCGCCAACGTTGATGAGTTTGCATACTTGTCGCCAGGTGCAGTCTTGCTGCCTCAGCGCTCAAAGGATGCAGAGTTAGGCTCCACCTACGCTGCGGGCGCTGTCAAAGTAGATGCTCGCTTTTATCGAAGTGCGTTGACCCATGAAATTGGTTTTAACCCGACTGCGGCTGATCCGTACGGAACGTTTTTCGGGGCTAATGTAAATTTTGATCCAACACTGCGTACAGGCCTTGAACTTGATGGCACTTACGCCTATGCAAAAAATCTTAAGTTTCGAGTCAATGCGGCGCTTCGCAAGTCGACTTTTGTCTCAGGACAATATGCCGGTTCGCTGGTTCCCCTGACACCGCGGCGCACGCTGTCACTGCAAACCGAATGGATGCCAGCGGAAAAGCACTTTGTAACTGGCGGCGTGAATTGGGTCGGCTCGCAGCACCCAGACATGGCCAACGTTTGCAGCATGCCAGCCTCCGCAACTGCGAACGTCCGCTACGCCTATCGCTGGTCTAAATCCGAGGTTTTTGTGGGAGCCACGAATCTGATCAATCACAAGTATTACACCCAAGCCTTTGGCTGCGATTCAAGTGCTCAAACAACTTATATTTATCCTGAGTTGGGTCGTGCTGTGACCGCTGGCGTGCGGGTAGCGTTTTAAGCCGTCGTTGGCCAAGCGCATTAATATCGCTAGCTATGTCTAATTCGCTTGGCCACTTAGGCCCCCAACGCATCGTCTGCCTCACAGAAGAGCCCACCGAGTGGCTTTATCTGGTGGGGGAGGAACGGCGCATTGTGGGGATTTCCGGCTACACCGTGCGGCCGCCACAAGCGCGTGTTGACAAGCCCAAGGTGAGTGCTTTTTTGAGTGCCAAGATCGACAAGATCGTGGCGCTCAAGCCGGACTGCGTGATTGGTTTTTCTGATCTGCAGGCTGACATTGCGGCGCAACTGATTCGGGCGGGTGTGCAGGTCACGATTTTCAATCAGCGTAGCGTGGCAGAAATTTTTTCGATGATGTTTCAGCTGGCGGCGATGGTTGGGCAGGCTGACAAAGGGCTGGCCCTCATCAAGGTCATGCAGCAGCGGCTGACCGACATCGCGCAAGTCGCGGCAACGCTGCCGCGGCGTCCGCGCGTTTATTTTGAAGAATGGTACGACCCGCACATCAGCGCGATTGCCTGGGTTTCGGAGCTGATCGGCATCGCCGGTGGTGACGATTGTTTTCCTGAACTGGCGCGTGAACCGATGGGCAAGGGCCGCATCATTGCTGACGGTGCAGACATCGTGGCACGGCAACCGGACATCGTCATCGGGTCTTGGTGCGGTAGGCGATTCAGGCCAGCGCATGTGTTGGCGCGCCCGGGTTGGGGCGAGGTGAATGCGGTGAAAACAGGGCAGATTTTTGAGATCAAATCGGCCGATATTTTGCAACCCGGGCCGGCGGCATTGACCGATGGTGTTGAGCAGTTGCACCGTCTCATCATGGCCTGGGGTGCTGAGCATGCGTGAGCGCAGCCGGCTTGTGTTTGTCTGTTTTTGGCTGTTCGCTTTTGGCGCGGTCGTTTTCCCCGCACTCGCGCTGCAGGTGTTCGATGACCGGGGCATGGCCCTCACGCTGGCGCAGCCGCCGCAGCGCATCGTCAGTTTGTTGCCGTCGCTGACCGAGAGTGTTTGCGCGCTGGACCAATGCCAGCGGCTGGTGGGTGTGGACGAGTACTCGAACTACCCGGCCCAAGTTCGGCAATTGCCTGTGGTGGGCAACGGGCTGGAGCCGAGTATTGAGGCCATCGTCGCGCTCAAGCCTGACTTGGTGTTGTTGGCGAGTTCGTCTCGCGCAAGTTTGCGACTGCAGTCGTTGGGCATCAAGGTGCTGGCGCTGGAATCTAAAACACATGCCGACTTGCGGCGTGTTTTACACACACTCGGCGTGGTGTTAGGCCTGCCCGATGACCACGCTGCGCGCTTGTGGCAGCGCATGGACAACAGCCTGAATACGGTGGCCAAGAGCCTGAGCGCACCAGCACGCCAAGCCCGGGTGTATGTTGAGGTCGGCCGTGGCCCTTACGCGGCGAGCGAGTCTTCCTTCATTGGCGAAACCCTCACACGACTGGGTGCGCGTAACAGCGTGCCGGGCGCGTTGGGGCCTTTCCCGCAACTCAACCCTGAGTTTGTGGTGCGGGCTGATCCGGATGTCATCATCGTCGGCGGTAGCAGTGTGCAGGGCTTGGTGCTGTACCCCGGTTGGGCCAGCATGCGGGCGGTGCGAGAACAACGCGTTTGCGTGCTGAGCCCCGAGCAGGCCGATGTGCTGGTGCGGGCAGGCCCGCGCTTGGCAGAGGCCGCCAGTTTGATCGCGCGCTGCCTGAATGAAAAAATGCAAGCCATCGGAATAAGCAAATGATGTCGACCGGACACCCGCCGCATCAGGGCCGCATGTTGGCCTTGGTGTTGTTGCTGGCGAGTGCTGTGCTGTTGCTGCTGGGCATGAGCGTGGGCAGTACCGGGCTGGAGAGTCTGGCCGACATGCGACATGATCCTCAAGCGTGGCAGATCGTTTGGGACATTCGCTTGCCGCGCAGCGTGGGGGCTTGGTTGGCGGGCGCTTTGCTTGGGCTGGCCGGTGCGGTGGCGCAAGGCTTGTTTCGCAATCCCTTGGCGGATCCTTATTTGCTGGGCAGTGCCTCGGGCGCTTCGCTGGGGGTGGCTTTGGCCATGGCGCTCTTGGGCGTTTCACCACTGGCCACTGAATGGCTGGCGCGGCTGGGCTTGGCAGGTGCGGCTTTTACCGGTGCGGTGCTGGCGGTGTTGTTGACGCTGCTGCTTGCGCAAGGCGTGCAGCACACGCTGCGGCTGTTGCTGGCCGGCGTGGTGGTGGGCGTGGTGTTGGGCGCGTTAACGTCACTGGCCTTGTTGCTGTCGCCCGGCATCATGCAGGCGATGCAATCTTTCATGCTCGGCAGCACCAGCTTTGTGGCTTGGCCAGCGTGCGCGCTGATGGCGGCGGTGGCGCTGTTCACACTGGTGGCGGCGTGGGTCATGAGCCCGGTGCTGGACGGTCTGGCCTTGGGTGAAACCACGGCGCAAAGTCTGGGCCTGCCTTTACCGGCTTTGCGTGCCGCGCTCATTGGCGTGCTGGCGCTGGCCACTGGCACCGCAGTGGCGCAGACCGGCTTGATTGCTTTTGTAGGTTTGGCTGCGCCGCATTTGGTGCGCTCCTTGGTCAAGACCACACCGGGCCGATTGATCGGGCTTGCCAGTTTGACAGGCGCTGTTTTGCTGCTGGCTGCAGATTTGTTGGCGCGTTCGGTCTTGGCGCCGCGTGAGTTGCCGGTGGGCGTCTTGACGGCGGTCTTGGGCGGCGCTTATTTGCTGTGGTTGATGCACCGCCAAGGCGTGACGGCTCCACGCTCATGAACAAATCTGATTTGGCTTTGCAAGCCCGCCATCTGGGCGCGTCGCTGGGCGGCGTGGCCGTGTTGCATGACGTTTCCTTGGGGCTGCGCGCTGGATGCTGGACCAGCGTGGTCGGGCCCAACGGCGCCGGTAAATCAACCTTGCTCAGGGTGTTAGCTGGCTTGTTGTCGCACAGCGGCGAAGTAGATTTATTGAATCGGCCCATGCTGTCTTACAGCGGCCGTGAGCGGGCGCAACAAATGGCGTGGCTGGGGCAGGGCGAAAGCTCGGCCGACGACTTGCCGGTCTATGACCTCGTCATGCTTGGCCGCTTGCCGCACCAGCCTTGGCTGGCTGGGCCATCCGCTGCTGACCATGCGGCGGTGGCGCGCGCCTTGGGTTCGACGCAGGCTTGGGACTGGCGGCATCGGTTGGTCGGCCAGTTGTCGGCGGGTGAGCGGCAGCGGGTGCTACTCGCGCGGGCTTTGGCTGTTGAGGCGCAGGTGCTGTTGATGGATGAACCGCTGGCCAACTTAGACCCGCCACACCAAGCCGACTGGTTGTTGTTGGTGCGCGCTCTGGTGGCCGAAGGCAAAACCGTGGTCAGTGTGTTGCATGAGCTGTCTTTGGCTTTGCAGGCGGACGACATGCTGGTCATGCAACAAGGGCGTGTGGTGCATCAGGGCGCTTGCCATGACGCGGCGACCCACAGCGCGCTGGAGCAGGTGTTTGAATGTCGGATTGCTATTTTTCAACTCGCTGGCCAGTGGTTGGCGGTGCCCCGACTATGAGGCGGCCATGACAGCTAAATGCATCATGGTGCTGGGTACCAGCAGTGGCGCTGGCAAGAGCTGGCTGACGACGGCGCTGTGCCGCTACTACGCCCGTCAGGGGTTCAAGGTCGCGCCTTTCAAAGCGCAGAATATGAGCAACAACGCCCGCGTGGTGGACGGGCCGTCGCAGGGTTCTGAAATCGGCAGCGCCCAGTATTTTCAAGCGCTGGCAGCCCGGGCCGTGCCCGATGTGCGCATGAACCCGGTGCTGCTAAAACCTGAGAACGACACACGCAGCCAAGTCATCTTGCTGGGCCAAGTGAGCGCCGAACTCTCCCGCACCGACTGGCGCACTCGCAGCGAGTTGCTATGGCCCACCGTGGTGCAAGCGCTCGACGCGCTGCGCGAAGACCACGACGTGGTGGTGATCGAAGGTGCGGGTTCACCGGCTGAGATCAATTTGCGCAGCTGTGACATCGTCAACATGCGCGTGGCCTTGCATGCGCAGGCGGCCTGCTTGATCGTCACGGACATCGACCGGGGCGGCGCTTTTGCGCACCTCTACGGCACTTGGGCCTTGCTTGCGCCCGAGGAACGCGCGCTGATACGCGGCTTCGTGCTGAACAAATTCAGGGGCGATGCTGCCTTGCTCGCGCCGGGCCCGGAGATGCTGCAAGCGCTCACGGGCGTGCCTACTGTAGCGACCTTGCCGATGTGGTGGCAACACGGTCTGCCGGAAGAAGATGGCATGTTTGATCGCGCTGTGACGGGGTTAACAGCCGGGCCAAGCACCGGTCATGACGCCACCAATGGTGTGCGAATTTCCGTGGTGGCGTATCCGCGCATCAGCAATTTGGATGAATTTCAGCCACTCAAAAACATCCCCAGTGTGCGCCTGACATGGGCGCGCAGTCCCGCTGATCTTCTGGACGCTGACTGGGTGATCTTGCCCGGCTCCAAGCACACCAGCAGTGACCTCGCCTGGCTGCGCAGGCAAGGCTTAGACCACGCCGTGGCGCAACATGCGGCGCAAGGCCGGGCGCTGCTGGGTATCTGTGGTGGCCTGCAAATGCTCGGTGAAGCGCTGATTGACCTGCATGGCATTGACGGCAATGGCCCCGGCCTTGGCTTGTTGCCCGTGGTCACGCTGTTCGACGAAATCAAAACCGTGCGGCGTCGGCAGGCCAGCTTCACGCAATTGCATGGGCCTTGGGCCGCGCTCTCAGGTGTGGCCATGCAAGGCTACGAAATTCACCACGGCAAAACCGCGCCGCACAGCGCCATGGCCGCTGCCGGTAACCTTGCGCAGCCCGTGATGGCTGACGATCTCGCTTGGCAAAATGTAGCAGGCAATGTGCTGGGCTTGTATTTGCACGGCATGTTTGAAGACAGCGCGGTAATGCAGGCGCTGTTTGGCCACAAGGCACCGACGCTGGACAGCGTCTTTGACGGACTGGCCGACTATGCGGAAAAGCACTTTGAGTCAGGGGTGTTGGATGCGTTGCTGGACCGGCCCTGATCTCTTTCAGCGCCCCGACGTCCCCGACATCCCCGGCTCTAGCGTCTTTGGCTTGAAGTCGCAAAACTGGCTGACGCCGCATTGCCAGCACTGCGGTGTGCGTGCTTGGCAAATATAGCGCCCGTGCAATATCAGCCAATGGTGAGCGTCCACCAAATACTCGGGCGGTATGCGTTTCATCAAACCCGCCTCGACCTCATCGACATTTTTGCCGGGGGCCAGACCGGTGCGGTTACTGACCCTAAAAATATGCGTGTCGACCGCCATC
The DNA here is from genome assembly GCA_947450695.1 of Comamonadaceae bacterium. Taxonomy (GTDB): domain Bacteria; phylum Pseudomonadota; class Gammaproteobacteria; order Burkholderiales; family Burkholderiaceae_C; genus Polaromonas. Next base: position 137,938 of record CANFWV010000001.1, on the reverse strand, counting down.
ACAGCTTCACCAAAAGCTGAGTTCAGTACCACGTTGGCCGTCTTGCGACCAACGCCCGGCAGCGCCTGCAACGCTTGGCGGGTTCGCGGGACTTGGCCGCCGTGGCGCTCTACCAATATCTGGCAAGTCTGCAGCAGGTGCTTGGCCTTGCTGCGGTACAGGCCGATGGTCTTGATGTAACTTTCAAGCCCTTGCAGCCCAAGATTCAGCATTTTTTGCGGCGTGTTGGCCACTGGGAACAATTTGCGTGTGGCTTTGTTAACGCTGACGTCGGTAGCTTGGGCTGACAGCAGCACGGCTGCCAGCAATTCAAAGACGCTGGTGTATTCGAGCTCGGTCACTGGCAGCGGGTTGGCGGCTTTGAGCGTGGCAAAAAATGAGGCGATGGCGGCAGATTTCATGCTCAGCAGTTTAGGCTTAGCTGACTGTCTCGAGGCCTCTACGGCGTTAACATCTATCCCTTGTGTGAATTTCATCCCCCTGAGAGAGCCCCATGCCGCTGCCATTTGCCGACCGCCTGAACAACGTCGAAACTTCCGCCATTCGCGAGCTTTTCAAACTGCTCGGCAAGCCCGGCATCATCAGCTTTGCCGGTGGTTTTCCGGACAGCGCGATGTTTGACGTTGAAGGGATTCAGGAGGCCGTCAATCTGGCTTTGACCGAGGAAGCCGGCGGTGCCTTGCAGTACGGCGCGACCGAGGGCTACAACCCACTGCGCGAACAACTCGCCGCCTTCATGGCCGCCAAAGGCGTTGCGGTTGAACCTGACGGCATGATCGTCACCACCGGCAGCCAACAAGGGCTGGATTTGCTGGGCAAGACCATGATCAACCCAGGCGACAAAGTGATTGTCGAAGGCCCGACTTTTCTGGCCACCATTCAGTGCTTTCGTCTGTACGGCGCCGACATCATCAGCGCACCGATCGACGAGTATGGCGTGCAAACCGACGCCCTCGAAAAACTGATCGCCGAACACAAACCTAAGTTTGTCTACCTGATCCCGACCTTTGGAAACCCGAGTGGCGCCTTGCTCAATTTGGAGCGCCGCAAACATGTTTTGGAGCTTGCCGTCAAGTACCAAACGCTGGTGGTGGAAGACGACCCCTACGGCGACTTGTATTTTCACGACGTGCCGCCGCCCAGCTTGTTGGCGCTCAGCCGTGATGTGCCCGGCAGCCGCGAGTGGCTGGCGTATTGCGGCAGCATGAGCAAGGTCTTGAGCCCGGGTTTGCGGGTTGGCTGGATGATTGCGCCCGCCGAGTTGCTGGCCAAAGCCACCATGTGCAAGCAGTTCAGTGACGCACACACCAGTACTTTCGCCCAAGCCACGGCTGCGCAATACCTCAAAGCGGGCCGCATGCCGGCCACCTTGGCGCGGGTGCGCACGGTGTACGCCGAGCGTGCAGCCGCCATGGGCGCGGGCTTGAAACGAGAGTTGGGCGATGCCATTGCGTTCACGCAACCCGAGGGTGGTTTGTTCTTTTGGGCACGGCTCACCGGTGCCAACGGCAAAACCAAGGACGCGGCTGAGTTCGCCAAAAATGCCATTGCGCAAGGCGTGGCGTTTGTGCCCGGCGCGCCGTTTTATGCGGCTGACCCTGACATGTCAACACTGCGGTTTAGCTTTGCTACTGCCGATGTTGCGAAAATTGAAGAGGGCATTGCCCGGCTCGGTAAGGCTTGTTGAGCAACGCCTTTAGCAATCTCACCCAGTTCACCAAGCGTTGCGCAGTTCTCGTAGTTTCTTAAAGACGGTTTTTTCATCCGGCGCTGTAGGCAAGTCGGGGAAGCTGTCACGCAGCTGAGCAATGACGCTAGCGTTGCTCAAACGCATGAAGGTGTTGAACTCTTTTTCATCTTTCAGCGTCGTCACGATAGACTTTGCCGGGTCGTGGTTGGCGACCTTGGGTAACAGTGCGGCTGCGGCGGCGTTGTCTGGCTCTCGGGCCAGTGTGAACTTCAAGTTGCTCTCAATGTAATCGTGGCCGGGGAAGATGCGGGTGTTGTCCGGCAGGCGCATCAGCTGCTCGGTGAAGCTGCTGTACAGCGCCTCGACATCGCCGCCGTTGTGGACGTTGCCGGCACCAGCATTGAACAAGGTGTCGCCTGAAAAAAGGGCGGGCTGCTCAGCGTGCGCGCACAGGCAAATGTGGCAATAAGTGTGCCCCGGCGTGTCTAAGCATTCCAACTCAATGTGCTTACCAACTTTGATGACGTCACCGGCTTGCACGCCGCGGTCTATGCCTGGAATCTTGCCGGCGGCCTTGTGGTGCGCAATCACTTTGGCGCCGGTGGCTGCCACCACGTGGGCATTGCCGCCAATGTGGTCGTGGTGCTCGTGCGTGTTCAAAATCTGGGTGATGTTCCAACCCTTGGCCTTGGCGGTGGCCAAGCATTTTTCGTGGTCTAGTGGATCAATCGCCAAGGCTTCGCCGGTGTCGGGGCAGGCGATCAGGTAATTGAAATTGCGCAGGCTGTTACCCGTCCAGATGCGTTCAACAATCATGCGTGGCTTTGTGTGGTGTTGTTCATGTAATTATTTTATGAGGGCTCCGTATCGCCTGCGTTGTTCAGGGATGTTCACCGCTTGCTGCAAAATATGCCCCTATGAAAAGCAAGCTTGCCAGCAGTGGCCTCGTCTATTCGACTGACACCGGTCGCACTTGCCCGGATTGCCGCCAAGCGTTAGCCCAATGCGTTTGCAAAACCGCCAAGTCGCGGCCCGCTTCCGATGGTGTGGTACGTATTTCCAGATCATCTAAAGGCCGCGGCGGTAAAACTGTGACCTTGATTCAGGGCGTGCCGTTGGATGACGCTGCTTTGACGCAGCTGGGCAAGCAACTTAAGGCCGCTTGCGGTTCTGGTGGCACGGTGAAGGACGGCGTGATTGAAGTGCAGGGCGATCACCGCGACGTGGTGCAGCGCCAATTGGTGAACAAGGGCTACTCCGTCAAGTTATCTGGCGGCTGAACACGATCACGGTTGAACCGAGTCCATCAACGCGCATGAACCCCGAAGACCTTGAACTGCTGGTGACCCGTCAAATGCCTTTTGGAAAATACAAGGGCCGATTGATCGCTGATTTGCCTGGCAATTACTTGGTTTGGTTTTCTCGGGAAGGCTTTCCAAAAGGCGACATTGGGCGGCTACTGGCACTCATGTTCGAGATCGACCACAACGGTCTGGGACCCCTGCTAGATCCGCTTCGACGCCAGCACTCGTTTTAAGCCTTTAGCGTTTTTTCATCTTTTGTCGCTATCTGTCATTTAATATTTGTTTTAAATCGTTAAAATCACAATGTAAAAAATATTTATGGCCGCAACCGTGACATTTCTCCGGATGGACCTACAGACTTGCTGATACCGCCATGTTCGAGCTTTTTCTGACTTTGTTGTCCGCCTTTATTTATCCTTTGGTCCATCTGGCAAACGCTTGGGCTTTCAGTGCTCTGGAGATCACGCCACACGTCGGGTTGATCTATGTTCCTGCTTTCATCCGGCTTTTAAATGTGCTGGTTCTGGGGAAACTACGGGGTACGCTGGCCACCGCCCTGGGTGGTATTTTTTTGATGACGGCGTACAGCGATCATTCTGTCGTCGGTTTCCTGAATGTGCTTTGTTCCGCCTCGGGCCCCTTGCTGGCCGTCGTGGTTTTTCGTTTCTACACGGGCCGTGAGGTGAGCCTTTTGTCTTTGAAAGACATTGGTATCGTGACCTTGGGCTATTGCATAGCCAATGCAATCATTCATCATCTGGCTTGGACGTTATTTGACCCCCATCAATTGGTTGCCCCACAGCAGGTGTTGTGGATGATGCTGGGTGATTTCAATGGCGCATTAATAGGCGCTTACTGTCTTAAATGGACGACAACTCGGTTTAACATCGGCCGGTCTATTCGCTAAAACGTTTCGTCGTGCTTCATCCTTAGGCGATGTGACACACTGGCAGCTCGTCAGTTTTTGATCACCTCCATGAAATCTCCGAATCTCTCCCTGCGCATTGGATCTGGCGCTGGCTACGCCGGCGACCGCATTTTGCCGGCCCTCGAGTTAGCCGAAAAAGGACAACTCGACTACCTCGTTTTTGAGTGCCTCGCCGAACGCACGATTGCGCTCGCGCAGCTTGAGCGCAGCAAGCACCCTGACCGCGGTTTTGATCCGCTGCTGACCAAACGCCTGCAAGCGGTGCTACTTCCGTGCATCCAACAAGGCGCCCGCATCATCACCAACATGGGCGCGGCTAACCCGCTTCAAGCCGGTCATGAGGTGTTGCGGGTAGCGCGTGAACTCGGTCTGCCGCAGGTCAAAGTGGCGGTCGTGCTGGGCGACGATGTGCTCGCAGTCCTCGGTGAACGCGGAATGGTATTGCCGCTGATGGAGTCGACGAGGTCGCTGGCAACGCTCAAAGATGACATGATTTCTGCCAATGTTTACTTGGGAGCTGACGCCTTGTTGCCCGCGCTGCAGACTGACGCGCAAGTCATCATCACCGGTCGGGTGGCTGATCCCGCCTTATTTTTGGCGCCGCTGATCCACACGTTTGGCTGGGCTGCAGACGATTGGACACGGCTGGGTAAAGGCGTTTTGGTCGGCCATTTGTTGGAGTGTGCGGGCCAAATCACAGGGGGCTATTTTGCCGATCCCGGTTTTAAAGACGTGCCGGATTTAGCGCACCTTGGGTTTCCAATTGCCGAGGTCGACGCCTCTGGTGATGCTGTGATGACCAAGGTGGCGGGTTCTGGTGGCTGCGTGACCACTGCCACTTGCACAGAACAACTACTCTATGAAATTGAAAATCCGGCGTGCTATTTACAGCCGGATGTGGTGGCTGATTTTTCGCAAGTTCAATTCACACAGGTCGGTCAAGACCGTGTTCTGGTCAGTGGCGGGGCAGGGCAGTCGCGCCCGGAAACGCTGAAAGTCACCGTCGGTCACCGGGAAGGTTTCATTGCCGATGGACAGATGTCGTATGCCGGCCCCGGCGCTGTGGCGCGCGGTCAATTGGCGTTAGATGTATTGCGGGCTCGTTTGAACGAAGCTGGTTTTGCCGAGTTCGAAAGCCGCTACGAGCTGATCGGTGTCAACACCATTTTGGGCGACCGGATCATGCCTGCCAGCGAGCCGAGTGAAGTTCGTTTGCGCGTGGTGATGCGCGTTCCAACGGCGGAACAAGCGCTTGACGTGGTGAATGAAGTTGAGGCGATCTACATCAATGGCCCGGCCAGTGGTGGCGGGGCCACCAAGTCCGTACGCGAAGTCATTGCCGCCGCGTCGGTGTTGATCCCGCGGGATTGGGTGACCACTTCTGTATTGGTTTTGGAGAACTGACATGCAGCTCAGAGACATCGCTCATGCCCGCACTGGCGACAAAGGAAACCGCAGCACGCTGTCGGTGATTGCTTATGACCCCAAATACTTCCCTCTGCTTGAAAAGTTATTAACCCCGGAACGGGTGAAAGTGCATTACCAGGGGATCGTTCACGGCACGGTTGAACGCTACTGCCTGCCGCAATTGGGGGCACTTAATTTTGTCTTGAATGACTCTTTGGGCGGTGGCGTGACACGTTCATTGGCGCTCGATGCGCATGGTAAGTGTCTAGCCTCCGGGCTGTTAGGCATGTTTTTGAGCGAGGTTGAATCTACCCTTTGATGCGTAATAATTGTTAGCTAATTTTCGGAGACCCTCATGAATTCATTTCCGCACAATGCCAAAGTTAAATCTGCGGCCCGCTGGTTGCTCAATAGTTGCATCGTTGCGCTCAGCGTCTATGCCGCCACGGTCAGTGCTCAAACCTACCCAAGCAAACCGATCAAGGCCATCGTGCCGTTTGCCGCAGGCAGTGCGACCGACCAAATTGCCCGCGCGTTTGCGGCCAAGATCTCAGAAATTCTTGAGCAACCGGTGATCGTTGACAACAAGGCCGGTGTCAATGGCATGTTGGGTGCCGACTTTGTGGCCAAGTCTGCGCCTGACGGTTACACCATTTTGGTGGGCACCAACAGCACCAATGCCGCTTTGAAAAGCTTGATGAAAAAGCTGCCATACGACCAAGATACGGCTTTTGCACCAGTTGCGTACTTGGGCTCGGTTCCGCTGATCGTGGCGATCAACAACGACTTTCCAGCCAAAACATTGAAAGAAGTTGTCGCGATGGCGAAAGCCAAACCGACCTACGTCACCTTTGCCAGTGCGAGCACGTCCCAGTTGGTGTCGACAGAGGTGATGGCCAGCATGGCCAATATCAAGATGACCAACATTCCCTACAAAAGTGGTCCTGCGGCGATGACCGACCTAATTGGCGGTCAAGTGAATTTGTTTACCGCCGACTTTGCTGTGATGCTGCCGCAAGTTAAAGCCGGCAAGGTGCGTGGCTTGGCGGTGACGTCGACCAAGCGGTCTAAGGCTATTCCTGAGCTGCCCACGGTGAACGAAGCTCTGGGTTTGAAGGACTATGAGTTGATTGCTTACTTTGCGGTGTTTGCCCCTGCCGGCACACCGACCGATGTGATCATGAAACTCAATCGGGCAATCAATCTTGCGGCGGCTAACAAAGACATTTTGGAGCGTTTTGCGGCCCTCGGTTTTGAGGCTGATCCAAGTACCCCTGAAGCGTTGGCTCAGCGTTCGAAAGCGGAGAGCGCAAAGTGGGCGAAGGCTATTCAAGAGGCCAAGATCGAACCTCAGTGAGAGCGACCGTAGACGCCTCCATCGGGACGCTACGCAATGGGTAGTTGGTGGCCGCTTTTAATCACTTTGTTGATTCAGGCCATGACGTCCATGGCACTTCTAACGCTGCCAGTGATGGCACCATTGGCAGCCAAAGCCTTGGGGGTTTCTCCGGCCCTGGTCGGCTTGTACATTGCCATCTGCTACGGCGGCGCGTTGATGTCTACTTTGCTGGCGGGCGCAGCAGTCGCACGTCTCGGGGCCATACGCGTGAGTCAACTGGGCTTGCTGCTTTGCGCATTGGGTCTGTTGTTGTGCGCGGTGCCTTGGTTGCCATCGGTGTTCATGGGTGCCGTGCTGATCGGTTGGGGCTATGGCCCAATCACGCCGGCAAGTTCGCATTTGCTGGCACGCACCACACCGCCACAGCAGATGTCACTGGTTTTTTCAGTTAAACAGACCGGTGTTCCGTTGGGCGGCATGATGGCTGGTGCCATCGTTCCCTTGTTGTTGCTAACCATGAATTGGCAAGCCAGTCTGGTGGTGGTGTCCGTCGCTTGCGGGATGTGTGCAGTCTTGGCGCAGCGCTTGCGCAAAGCGCTAGATGTCGATCGAAAAGTTGGACAGCCATTCAGGCTGGGGAGCTTTGCCCAGCCCGTCAAACTGGTGTTGTCTCACCGGGCTTTGGCCACCATGGCGGGTTGTTCGTTTGCTTTTTCGGTGGTGCAGTTGTCGCTGAGCAGCTATTTGGTGACTTATTTGTTCGACGACCTGTCGTACGGCTTGGTCGGCGCAGGGGTTGCTTTGTCTTTCACTCAAGCCGGTGGTGTGATCGGCCGGGTGGCATGGGGCTATATGGCTGATCGTTGGTTTGGCGCGCGGCAAACGCTGGCTCTGCTGGGTGGTGTGATGGCTGTGAGTGCTTTGGCCACCGCATTTTTGACGACCCACACACCGCAGGTTTGGGTCTGGGTTATTTTGACGATCTTTGGTGCCTCTGCCATTGGCTGGAACGGTGTTTACCTGGCGGAGGTGGCGCGTCAGGCGCCCAAGGGCAAAGCCAGTATGGCGACCGGCGGCACCTTGGCTTTCACCTATCTGGGCGTGGTTTTAGGAGCACCGATATTCGGTGCTTTGTCGAGTTTTTTTGGAACCTACAGGGCTGGTTTTTTGGCCTTGATGGTAGTCGCTGCGGCCTGCGCTCTTGTGTTGATGTTGAAACAACGTGGCGCGGTTGGCGCCCGAAATTAAGCTAAACCTCGGTCAGCCCACCCGCACAAAGTCAATAAATCCGCGTTCTACATTCGTGCCGACCAGCTTGACACGCAATGAGTCGCCGACATTCAGGTTCTCTTGCCCGTCGACCAGTTTTCCTTCTGCGGGGGGGGAGAAAATGCGCACCCACACGCCGCTGGGTGTGCTACCTGTGACCAAGGCTTCAAAGCGTTGCCCTACGCGTGACTCAAGCACCATCGCGGCGTCAGACTTGCGCATTTGCCGCTCGACTTTCTGCGCCGCATCTTCTTGTACTGTGCAGTGTTGGGCCAGCATCTCGAGCTCAGCTTTAGAGTAGGGCGATGTTTCGTTCTTCAGGGCTGCTTTCAAGAGTCGAGCAGTGATCAGGTCCGGGTAGCGACGATTCGGTGCTGTCGAGTGCGTGTAGTCGCGCACCGCCAGCCCGAAGTGACCGACGGGTTCCATGTTGGGCGACTCCACCGTGTACTCACCTGAGCCCAACAGCTTCACGATGATCAGTGACAAGTCCTGAAAGTGCAGGGGATCTTTGCGGTGCTGCGCGGCCAGAAAAACAGAGAGCGCTTTGGCATCAGGGTCCGCCGGCAAGGTGTGACCTCGGTCGTGCGCTACCGCTACGATGCGCTGCCAGCGCTCAGGCGAGCGAACCACCCGCCGTAGTGAGGCGCGGCCATGGCTGCTCAAGTAGCGCGCCGTGCAGCCGTTGGTGGCGATCATGAATTCCTCGATCAACTGGCGTGCGCGGTTTTGCACCTGTTGCTGTAAGTCGACCACCCGAGTGCCCTCAAAGACAGCTCTCGGTTGAGAGCTTTCAAACTCTAGAGAACCCTGCGCGTGACGCAAAGTTCGCAGGCGCTGAGCCATGGCGTCCTGCAGTTGCAACTGCACGGCCATGCCCGGTACTGCAGCTGCCGATGCCGGCAACTCGCCGGTCCCGTCAATCCAGGCGGATACTGCGTCGTAAGCCAGTTTGGCTTGGTTGCGCACTAGCGCACGGTACAAAGTGGATTGTGTCAAAACGCCGGCAGCGTCAAAGATCATGTCGGTGACCAGTGCGAGTCGGTTTTGCTTCGGATTCAGAGACGTCAGATCCGTTGAAAGCCGTTCTGGCAGCATGGGGAAAATGCGTGCTGACGTGTAAACCGTTGTCGTGTTCAACCGTGCGTGTGAATCAATTGGAGAGCCGAGCTCGACGAGGGCGTCAACGTCCGCAATGGCGACTCGAATGCGCAAAGCACCGTGTGGCAGAGGCTCGCAAACGGTCAGCTGATCTAGGTCCATTGAGTCGTCGTTGTCGATCGAGCACCACAGCAGAGTCGTCAAATTTTGTATGTCTGGGCTGTCGTCGTGTCCGGGGCCTGTGATGTCCGCCAGTTGTCCCAGCGCGTGGTGACTAAACTCTGGCGCCAACCCCCGATCGATCATGGCCTGTGTGGCAATTCTGACCAAGTCAGACCGGTGGTGTTGGTGTGGGTGATAGCTCATCCAGGCAATATACGCCCAGCTTGCCAGTCTCGCGCCATTTTTTGTGCTTCGCTGATTTGTTGTGCATTCATATTTTGGGTCATCGCGTCACGATTTTTCGTTGCCACACTGTCCCCCGCGGCGGCGGCAATGTTGAACCACATATGGGCGGTTTTGTAATCTTGTACGACGCCTTCGCCTTTGGCATACATGACACCAAGGTTGCCTTGCGCCTCGCCGTGACCCTGAAGTGCCGCTAGCCGATACCACTGCAGCGCCTCAGCAAAATCTTGGGTCACGCCTTCCCCTTTTTCGTGCATGAGGCCCATGTTGAATTGCGCAACAACATGACCCTGAACTGCAGCTAGTCGATACCAATTCAGCGCCTGGGCGTAATCTTGTAAGACGCCTTGGCCTTTTTCGTACATGAGTCCGAGGTTGCTCTGGGAATTTGCATTTCCCTGAATCGCAGCGAGTTGATACCAATACACGGCCTCCACGAAGTCTTGCGCGATGCCTTCACCATTGTTGTAAATAACACCCAAACTGAACTGAGCTATTGCATTGCCCTGCACTGCTGCAAGCCTGTACCAGTGAACAGCCTTTGAGAGATCCGGTCGGATGCCAAGCCCGCCACGATAAAAATGGCCGACTTGAATTTGTCCGGCTGCATCCCCTTCTTTAGCTGATCGATTGAATTTTTTAAGGGCTGCTGGATAGTTCTTTTGAGCTAAATCCGCATGCCCCGCATCGACGTCATCAGTTTGATTTCCTCTGGGTCCAAGCCCAAGAGATTTCAATGCGTTCTGCAAAAAACTTTTCATGGCTTCCATTGGCGGCGCTTTTTGAGGTGAACTCTTAGGCCTATTTGTTTATTCAGTGTTGGATTATGAGCCCTTAGGAATTTATTGCCCATCAAAGTTTTAATGAAAAAATATAGGCTCGAAGGTTAAATTCAATAGTGTTTTGACAAAATGATGCGCGTCATGTCGTAGTGACTGAAGTTGACTCTGGGGTCGTAAGCGATGCGCAAGCCGACGTTGCCCCAGTCGTAGCCCAGCATCAGGCCGCGTCGGCGTATGTACTCTCCTTCGGAGGTCCCAGACTTGTAAATCAGATCAACGACCAGCCTTTGCTTGTCTGCAAAAGGTCGTCGGTAGGCCAGATGCACGTGCTGTTGATCGGGGTTCAGGCGGTTGTCTCTCACCACCTGAAACGTCACAAAATCTTGTGTACTCCAGCGATACCCTGTGCTAAGGCTCCAGGCATCATTCGGATCGAAATTTAAATTGAAATAATTTCTCAGATTGGTGCGGCCAATGCCTGCACCGACGAAAAATGTGTTGCCATATTCAGCGGCAAGACTGCCACCCCAAAAACCACCCGACGCCGTTTGCAGAGACGGCTGGAACTTAAAGCCGAATTTCTCATAGGTGTTGTCCCAGCCCAATCGGGCTTGGGTGAATTCGTCGGACGGTGATCGATAAACCCCAACCCAAGCGTCACCCCAGTTTGAACTGCCCCGAAGATTGACATCAACCGCTTGCTTGCTCAGCAACTCACGGCTTGAAAAGTCGTACAAGCCAACACTGGGTTTGTATTGGACGGAGTCGGGCTCGTCAGTGGCCTGTGTGGGTCCACAGGCAAACAGTATCGCCACGGACAAAGTTATCAGTCCACCATTCAAAAAGTTTTTCATTATTTCTAGCGTTTTTACCGGCCTTTGAAAATCGGCTTGCGTTTTTCGTTGAAGGCGGCAACGCCTTCTCGGCGGTCATCCGTGTCGACCAAATGGTTGTACGCCTCCACCTCAAAGCGGTAGGCCGTGCGCAGCTCCATCTGACCGCCGTAGCGCACGGATTTTTTAATTTGTCGCATGGACAGAGGTGCGCCTTGGGCAATGGTGCGGGCGGTCTCCAGCGCTTGCGCCAATACCAACGGTCCGGTGCATGTCTGGTTGACCAGGCCCCAGTCCAAAGCCTCTTGTGCGCTGAACGGTCGCCCCGTCATCATCAGCTCTTTGGCTTTCCTTTCGCCAATGGCGCGTGGCAGGTTTTGCGTTCCACCCCCCCCAGGCATGATGCCGAGTTTTGATTCCGGTAAGGCAAAACGCGCGGTCTCACTTGCGTAAGCGAAGTCACAGCACAAAACCATTTCCAAGCCGCCGCCATAAGCGTGTCCATTGACCGCCGCGATGACCGGTATGGGCAGGTCTACCAGTGCCCAATACTTGCGCTCAAACAACTCATGTTGGCGCTGCCACTGCAGTGCATCCATGCTATTGCGCTCCTTCAGGTCTCCACCTGCACAGAAAATAGTGTCCCCTTGTCCGGTGAGCACCACGCAGCGCACATCTGCGGCGTCTTCAGTCAGGCGGTTCCATAGATCTAAAAGATCACGGCCCATTTGTGTATTGAGTGCATTGGCCGCTGCAGGCCGCGCCAACATAACTTGGAGCACGTGCGGACTAGGCCGCTCAAGCGTGATGGTTTCGTAGGTTGATTGCATATAGGCTGAACTCAGATGGTTTTGAAGATGTGGTGTGGCTTTGGTAGTAGATATCAACCATGGCTAGTATCCGGGCCAAAGTAAAGTCACCTTTTTGTTGAACCCTAGGGCATACCCTTGATTGTGGAGTCTTCGTAACACCAATAATATTGAAGTCTAAGTTCAATAACTATTCTCAGGAGTCTCTTGATGGCGATTCAATTAACGGTTAACGGTAAGGCGCACAGGGTCGATGTCGACACAAGCACCCCTTTGTTGTGGGTTATTCGTGAACAGTTGGGTTTAACTGGCACCAAATATGGGTGTGGTATCGCGCAATGTGGCGCTTGTACTGTCATGCTGGATGGCGCTGCCGTTCGTTCATGTGTCTTGCCTGTCAGCGTTGCGGTGGGTAAAAAAATTAAAACTATTGAAGGTTTGGCCCAAAATGGCAAGCTGACAAAATTGCAGCAGGCTTGGATCGATCATCAAGTGCCCCAGTGTGGCTTTTGCCAATCAGGCATGCTGATGGCGGTCACTGATCTGCTGGTTAGAAAACCGAAGCCGACCGATGCGGATATTGACTCGGCGATCACCAATATTTGTCGTTGCGGGAGCTTTCAAGAAGTTCGCGCCGCCATCCATTCAGTCGCAAAAGCCTAAGGGGTCCAACATGAACGCACGCGTCCCAAATCTTTCACGTCGTCATTTTGTGGTGGGTACCACCGCTGTCAGCACTGGCTTGGCCCTTGGTATCCAAATGTCTTTTATGAGCTCAGCACAAGCCGCTGAGTCCACCCCCGAGATCGGTGCCTGGGTAGTGATCAAGCCTGACGACACGGTTATCGTCCGCGTCGTACGCTCAGAGATGGGGCAAGGCACCATCACAGGCTTGGCCCAACTGGTGGCTGAAGAACTCGAATGCGACTGGAAAAGAGTCACGGTCGAATATCCTACGCCGGGTGAAAGCCTCAAACGCAAGCGCGTCTGGGGTGCGTTTTCGACGGGCGGTAGTCGTGGCATTCGCACATCAGAGCAATACGTTCGCAAGGGTGGTGCCGCAGCACGTTTGATGCTGGTGCAAGCCGCCGCCGACGAATGGAAAGTTCCCGTTGCCGAGTGTGTTGCCGCAGAGAGCGTGATCACGCACAAACCCAGTGGCCGCAAAGTCACGTTCGGAAAGGTTGCCTCAGCAGCCTCAAAGCTCGCAGTACCCACCGACATCACGCTCAAAGATCCTAAAGATTGGAAGATTATTGGCAAACCTTTGAACCGCATTGATACCTATGCTGACAAAGTGACCGGCAAACAGGTTTACGGTATTGATTTAAAGATGCCCGGCATGCTGGTAGCGAACATCAAAGAATGCCCTGTGTTTGGTGGCAAGGTCAAAAGCTTTGATGCCAGCAAAGTGACGGCTATCAAAGGCGTCAAGAAAGTCATGCAAGTCGGGGAGACGGCCGTGGCCGTGGTGGCTGACACATTTTGGATCGCTAAAACCGCACTGGACAAAGTTGAGATTGTGTGGGATGAAGGCCCGAACGCGTCAGTATCCAGTGCCTCTATTGCCAAGATTCTTGAGGAAGGCTTGACCGCTGAACAGGCTTTTGTTGGCAACACGCGCGGTGATACCAAGGTTGCGCTAAGTGCCGCCGTTAAAAAGACGGAGGCCACCTACTTTTACCCGTACCTGAACCATGCGCCCATGGAACCTATGAACGCCACGGCCAAATGGACCCCTGAGCGATGTGAAGCTTGGGTTCCGACTCAAGACGGCGAAGCGTCATTGGCTGCGGTGATTGCGGCATCGGGCTTGGCTGCTGAAAAATGCGAAGTCTACAAAGTCAATCTGGGTGGTGGCTTTGGTCGGCGGGGTGCGTTTCAAGACTACACCACACAAGCCGTCAACATCGCCAAGCAGATGCCAGGCACGCCGATCAAACTGATGTGGACGCGCGAAGAGGACATGACTCAGGGGCGCTACCATCCGATCATGATGTGCAAGCTAACAGGCTCGTTTGATGCCGATAAAAATCTGACAGGTCTGCACATGCGCTTGTCCGGTCAGTCGATTTTGGCCTCGGTGTTTCCCTCTGTTCTTGCTGCACAAAAAGGTCGTGATGCGCTGGCCTTTCAAGGTGTTTTTGATGGCGGCGAGCATGCTTTTGGTTACGAGTTCCCCAACCAGTTGATGGAACACGCTATGCGCAATCCGCACATTCCACCAGGCTTTTGGCGCGGTGTGAATGTGAATCAAAATGCGATATTCGTTGAATGTTTTATGGATGAACTTGCCGAAACAGCCGGTATGGATCCGGTTGAGTTTCGTCGCAAGTACATGGGCAAGTTTCCGCGTAATCTCGCAGTATTGAATGCCGTGGCCGATGGCATAGGTTGGACCAAGCCTGCTGCGCCCGGCGTGTTTCGTGGTGTTGCGCAGATGATGGCTTTTGGCAGTTATGTGGCGGCTGCTTGCGAGTTGTCGGTGACTGATGGCACCAAGGTCAAGATTCATCGTATTGTTGCCGCGACTGATTGCGGCTATGCGGTGAATCCGGCGCAAATCAAACGCCAAGTTTCAGGCTCGTTCGTCTATGGCTTGTCGGCGTTGTTCGAACAAGAGTGCACTGTTAAAAACGGCAGAATCGAGCAAAAGAACTTTGATACCTTTGGTTCAATCCGGCTCGCACAGATGCCCAAGGTTGAGACCATTATCTTGGAAGGTGGTGGCAAAGAGTGGGGCGGCATTGGCGAGCCCACAATTTGTGTGGCCGCACCGGCTGTGCTGAACGCGATTTACCGCGCCACTGGCAAGCGTTTACGCAATGTGCCACTGAAAAATAGTGGAATGACCTTGGTATGACGGGTCGGGGGGCTGGTTTTTTGTTAGCGGTCGGTTTTTGGTTTGCTACTCCCTGCCCCCTTTTTGCGCAGACATTTGTCGCTGATCAAATTGTTATCTCGTTGTCCGGGCATGCTGGTAACCTAATGCGTGGGCGTGCCATTGTTGTGAGTCGGCAAGATGGTTTATGTCTCTTGTGTCACAGTGGCCCGTTTCCCGAAGAGCGTTTTCAGGGCACGCTGGCGCCTGATCTTGCTGCAAGCGCTGCGCAGTTGTCGCCCGCTCAGTTACGCGCGCGTATTGTCGATGCAAGTCGGTTCAATCCAGATACGATCATGCCCTCCTATTTTCGCTCTGATGGTCTCACGCGAGTGGCGCCGCAGTTTGCAGGCAAGACCATCTTGACTGCGCAAGAAATTGAAGATGTTGTCGCTTTTTTAGTGAGCTTGAAACCATGACGATAAAGCGAAGAGCATTTGTACTCAGTGCAGCGGCGGCGGGAGCTCTGCCATCGTTTAGCGCACTCGCTACGGTTGCTGACGCCGCACTGGCTGTTGACAAAATTCTTGGCGGTAAAAAAGCCTCTACGGGGCGCGTTACTTTGGTGATTCCACCGCTGGTTGAAAACGGTAATCTTGTCACGATGAAGGTCTCTGTTGAGAGCTCCATGACGAAGGCGGATCACGTGCAAGCGATTCATATCGTGGCTGAAGGTAATCCTTTGCCCAATGTTGTGAGTTTCTATTTGTCATCGCGCTCCGGTCGAGCGGCCGTCACAACGCGAATCCGTTTGGGTGATTCGCAGCGTATTGTGGCCATCGCGCAGATGAGCGATGGTTCTTTTTGGCAAGGTGATGCGTCGACTCTGGTCACGATAGCCGCCTGTGCCGAGGTGTAAAAAGTGAGCAAGACATCTCGAACTTTAGTCACCATGCCTGCAAGCGCCAAAAAGGGTGACATTATTGAAATCCGCATCATCGTTCAGCACGATATGGAATCCGGTTTTCGACATACTGAAACAGGACAACGTGTGCCGCGAGACATCATTCGAGATTTTCGTTGTACCTATAACGGTGTTGAAGTCTTTCGGGTTGAATTGCATCCGGCGATGGGTGCCAATCCGATGATTATTTTCTCTACCGTGGCGACCGAAAGCGGCACGCTCGACTTTAATTGGTCTGGGGACAATGACTACGCTTCAAGCACGTCCGGCAAACTTGTGGTGACGTGAATGACCTGGCCGATTTAATGAGCTTTGTCGCTAGAGTCCTTCTGTGCTGCAGTGTTGTTGCCGTCGTATGCATAGGCACTTTGGTGAAGGCTGATCCTGTCGGCCGCGATCGGCAATCAAGTTACGAGCTCATGTCGATTGATACAAAGGCCATGCAAGACGACCCACTGTCAAACCCGGCCAACTTCGCCGTGCTGGATGGTCAGGTGCTATGGCAGGAAGCAGCAGGCCATAAAAATAAATCTTGCGCGTCGTGCCACGGTGATGCCACGATGTCAATGAAAGGCGTTGCTGCGGGCTTTCCTAAGTTGAGCACTTCGGGCCGATCCCTGTTGAATCTTGAAGGCCGCATCAACCAGTGCCGTACCGAACACCAAGGCGCTTTGGCATTGCCGTCTGAAAGCAAACTCCTTTTATCGCTGTCAGCGTTTGTGGCAACTCAGTCTAAAGGCATGCCGATCACGGTTTCGCGAGATACGGCAAACGCTGCGCAGCTAGAGGCCGGAGAACGTTTGTTTCATCAGCGGCTCGGCCAGTTGAATCTGTCCTGTGCACAGTGCCACGCTGAGCGATCAGGTCAAAAGTTGGCTGGTAATTTAATTCCACAAGCGCATCCAACCGCCTACCCAATTTATCGTCTTGAGTGGCAGTCTGTTGGCTCTTTGGAGCGGCGCTTGCGTAATTGTCTGACGGGTGTTCGTGCCGAGCCTTTTGCTTTTGGCTCCAAAGAGTTGCTCTCGCTTGAACTATTTTTAGCATGGCGTGCCCGCGGTATGCCGGTTGAGAGCCCTGGCGTCAGGCCATGAAAAATCATACAAAGGCCACCATGCATCGCCGCCATTTTTTAAATTGCACCGCCACCCTTTTAGCCGGCGGTGTGGCATTTCCGAGTCTGGTTCGTGCTGATCTTCAAACCGCCCGCGTGGTGGTCGTTGGTGCGGGTTTTGGCGGCGCGACGGCAGCGAAATATATTCGTATGTTTTCGGACTACAACGCACAAGTCACGCTGATTGAACCCGATCCATTTTTTATTTCTTGCCCGTTGTCTAACTTGGTACTGGGTGGCTCACAAAAGCTCTCTGAGTTAACTGTGCCGTATGACGACTTGAAAAAGCAGCATGGTGTTGCTTTCATCCAGGACTGGGTGGCGTCGATCGATCCGGTCCAAAAAATCGTGAAATTAAGGTTCGGCAAAAAAATCGCCTACGACAAATTGGTGTTGTCGCCCGGGGTGGATCTGATGATGGACAGCATTGAAGGCTTGGTGCACGCGAATCAAGCCGGTGTCACCTTACAAGCTTGGAAGGCGGGCCCCGAGACCCTAGCCTTGCAAAAGCAACTGCAGCAGATGCCTGATGGCGGCGTGTTCGCCATCAGCATTCCAGAGGCACCGTTCAGATGCCCGCCCGGTCCGTATGAAAGAGCCTGTCAGGTGGCCGCTTATTTCAAGCAAAAAAAGCCCAAATCAAAAGTGTTGATTCTTGATGCCAATGAAGATGTGGTGTCAAAACCCGGCTTATTTAAAAAGGCTTGGACAGATTTGTACCCTGGAATGGTCGAATACCGTTCATCACACAATCTGTTGCGAGTCGATGCTGCGGCTAAGACGCTCAAATTTGATATTCAAGATTCTGCTCGCGCCGATGTCTTGAATGTTTTGCCTCGTATGCGTGCAAGCGAAATCGTCGTGCAGGCGGGACTGGCCAATTCAAACAAGCGTTGGGCGCAGGTCAATTTTTTAAATTTCGAATCAACCGCTGCTAAAGATATTCACATCATTGGTGATTCAACTCAAAACGCAGCGCTCATGCCAAAGTCTGGTCATATGGCCAATCAACATGCCAAAGTGGCTGCGGCCGCTATTGTGGCTGAGTTGCGCGGTTTCGAGGTCAACCCAGAACCTGTCTTGACTAACACTTGCTATAGCTTTGTCGATGCCACGCGTGTGGTTCACGTCGCTAGTGTTCATCAATACAGTGCGGCTGAAAAAACTTTTAAAACGGTGGCCGGGTCGGGCGGGGTGTCGCCGGCTCCGACCGAACTTGAAGGTCTCTACGCTTGGGACTGGGCGCGGAATATCTGGGCCGATAGCTTGCGCTAAAACCATATGATTGAGTTTGTGATTTTTATTCACCACGAGTTCAGCCCAAGCTGACGCCGGAGACAAAGCATGACAACTAGACGACAAATCATCGCCGGTGCGGCTTCGCTGGCCGCGCCTTTTATTTGGAGTGGTCCGGCCCGTGCGGCAGATCCTTACCCCTCCAAGGTCATCACCATCGTTGTGCCTCAAGCGCCGGGCGGTGCTAATGACGTGATCGGACGAGCGCTCGCGCAACGTCTGTCCGCCGTTATCGGGGGACCCGTCATCGTTGAAAACAGGCAGGGCGCTGGCGGTAATCTCGGTACGGCCTACGTGGCGCGGCAGCCCAAAGACGGCCATACCTTGCTGTTGAACGCACAAAGTGTGCAAACCATCAATCCATTTCTCTACCGGAAGGTGCCGTTCGACCCGGTCAAAGATTTTGATCCCGTCATGGTGGTGGGCGTTGCGCCCTACATGCTCGCGGTCAACCCGTCTGTTCCGGCCAAAAATCTGCGCGAGTTAGTGGCGCTCGCCAAAGCCAGTCCAGGCAAGTTCAATTACGCGTCTGCTGGAAACGGCACAGTGAACCACCTGCTGGGCGAGATGCTGAAAAATGCCGCTGGGATCGACATCGTTCACGTTCCTTACCGTGGCGCTGCTCAGGCGGCTACAGATGTCGTTGCCGGTCAAGTGCCCATGACCTTCGGCAGTTTGGCTGGCTTAATGCCTTTTGTTCGCAGCGGTCAACTGCGCGCGCTTGGGGCTTGCACCGAAAAGCGCACGCAGCTCGCGCCTGACATGCCGACCTTGGCCGAGACCATTCCCGGGCTCTATGCCAATGCTTGGTACGGTTTGTTTGTGCCAGCCGGAACACCCAAAGAGATTGTCACGAAGCTCAACGCCGAAATTATCAAGCTGATGGACAACCCGGAGATGAGGGAGCGTTTAGTCGGTTTGGGTGTGGAGTCGGCGCCCGGAACACCTGAACAGCTCGCCTCATTGATCAGCGAGGACTTGGTACGTTGGGCCAAGATCGTGAAAGATTCAGGTGCGCAGTTGGACTGATCGATGTCCTGACAGGGGTGTTGGTGACCCCAAGCCGTCAAATTTTTGCGTTTCCATCTCTTGCTCTTCTTATTGCGACAGAGAAAAATCATGACTATTTCCCGCCGCCATCAACTCATTACTGCCGCTGCTGCAGTGCTTGCCGCCTCTGGCCTTAAAGCTCAGTCAGACACCTTTCCGACTAAGCAGCCCGTGCGCATTTTGGTTCCATTCCCGCCGGGTGGTCCGATCGACCAGACTGCCCGCATCATGTCTCAAAAGCTGTCGGAGCTGTGGAAGCAGTCGGTGATGATTGAGAATCGCACAGGTGCCAGCGGCATCATCGCGGCAGAAACCGCGCTTCGGGCGCCGTCCGACGGCTACACACTGCTGTTCTCGGTGATTCATCACACGGTGCTGCCGAGCATCAAAACCAACCTCACTTACGACATCGAGAAAGACTTCATCCCGCTGTCGCTGGCAGCGGTTTACCCGATCATTTTGGTCGTCAATGCGGCATCGCCGATCAAGTCGGTGGCCGACCTGGTGTCGCGGGCCAAAGCCGCACCTGGCACCCTGACCTATGGCCACTCAGGGCAGGGCGGCGGTGCGCACTTGGCTGGTGAACTCTTTGAGATGGATGCGGGTATCAATCTGACTGACGTGCCGTACAAGGGTAATGGCCCAGCCATCTTGGACGTGATGGGTGGGCGCCTTGACATGATGTTCAGCGACATCCCCAGCGCGCTTCAGCACATACAGTCAGGCCGATTGCGCGCCCTGGCTATTTCTACCAAGGAGCGCTCTGCGCTGTTGCCAAAGCTGCCCACCGTGATCGAATCCGGAGTACCTGGTTACGTGTCTCAAACTTGGGGCGGGCTGTCAGTTCGGACGGGTACGCCGAGAGAGGTGGTGGTCAAACTCAGCGCTGACATCGTCACCGTCCTGAAGGACCCCGACGTGCGCGAACGTCTCCTCAAAATTGGTGCTGAGCCCGTGCCGCAAACCCAAATGCAGTACGGCGAGTTCATTCGTTCAGAGATGGTGAAGTGGGCTCCTGTCGTGAAAAAAGCCAATATCCGCATGGACTGACATTCACACTGATATCTCAACCTTCATTTCATTTTTTGACGAAAGAAATTCAGCACTATGTCAACCATAGCGATCATTGGCGCGGGTATTGGTGGCCTGACGGCTGCGGCGTTACTGCAACGGCGCGGCCATGATGTACAGGTATTTGAGCAGGCTAAAAAATTCGCCCGCGTTGGCGCTGGCATCCAACAGAGCGCCAACGCTGTGCGCGTGTTGCGCGAGATCGGCCTAGAGCAGACGCTGCGCGACATCGCCTTTCAGCCCAAGTCTTGGAACAACCGTGAGTGGGATACCGGGGCGGTGAAATACGAACTTCCGCTGGGCGCTGCGTTCGAGGACCGCTATGGCGCACCCTACCTGCTGTTGCACCGCGGTGATTTGCATACTGCACTGTTCAATGCCGTGGATCCGGCGCGTATTCACCTAGACATGCCACTCGCCGGTTTGAACGCGAACGATGCGAGCGTCACACTGCGCTTTGTGAATGGGCAGACACGGCAGGTGGATGCAGTGATTGGTGCCGACGGCGTGCATTCATTGGTACGCGAGTGGATGCTGGGACCCGATGACCCTCGGTTCACAGGCCGCGTGGCCTACCGCACGACATTCAAGGCTGAATTGCTCAACGGTGTGCAGATTGACGATTGCACCAAGTGGTGGGGGCCTGATCGTCACATTGTTATTTACTACATCACGCCCCAGCGTGACGAGGTTTACTTTGTGACCAGCTTGCCCGAGCCTGAGTGGCGCAACGAATCTTGGTCAGCGCGTGGCGACTTGGTGCAACTGCGTGCCGCTTTTGCCGGCTTTCACCCGCAGGTGCAGAGCGTCCTTCAAGCCTGCCCCGAAGTTTACAAATGGGCGCTCTATGAGCGTGATCCGCTGCCACGCTGGAGCCAAGGCCGGGCTGTGCTGATGGGGGACGCGTGCCACCCCATGGTGCCTTACATGGCGCAAGGTGCCGCTACGGCGATTGAGGATGCTGCGGTGCTGTCACGCTGCCTAGACGAAACGGCCGACATCCAAGACGCGTTTCGACGTTTCGAAGTCAGCCGCAAGGAGCGTACTTCAAAAATCCAGCTGACCTCACACCACAACCAGTGGATGAGCAAACGCACTGACCCCGACTGGGTCTATGGCTACGATGCTTGGGCAACGCCGCTGGCGCCCGTTGCAAAGTCAGTTGACATGAGCGTGTAGCCGCTTCTTTTTGAACACGACATAACTTAATCCCCCGGTTTTATGCCCTTAACCTGAGAATTAGCCATGAAAAATATCAGATCCATTGCTCTCTTTATTTGCTTGTTTGGGATAACTGCTATTTCCTTTTCCCAGTCCCCAGTCCGACTGCGAGGTGTCATCGAAAAAATCGATGCAGATACGCTGACGTTTCGGGAGCGAAATGGAGAAGTCTTGAAATTGAATATCTCTGAAAAATTTCCTATCCAAGAGGTCTACCCGATTGCAATGACAGCGATTGAACCGAATGCCTATTTAGGAGTCGCAACATTGACACGGACAGATGGAGTCTTGGAAGCTTTGGAGGTTTTGGTTTTTCCAGAAGTTGCCCGAGGCTCAGGCGAAGGACACTATGGCTGGGACCTTCAACCGGGCAGTTCAATGACCAACGCGACGGTGGTTAACTTGGTTCGTACTGATCAATCTCGAATGCTGACCATGAAATACAAAGACGGTGAGAAAACGATCTTTGTTCCTGAATCTGCGCCTGTCGTCACCTTCAAGCCAGCCAATGCAGAACTTTTGATTCCTGGCGCTTTTGCCATGATCACTGCCGTTTTGAAAGATGGCAAGCCGACGGTTTTGAGGGTCAATGTCGGTAGAAACGGCTTCAAGCCGCCGATGTAACTTTCCGAATTACAGCCTCTAAGGGTTAAAAAAAAGCCCCGTTACCATAGGTGAACGAGGCTTCCAGTGGTTCCATTTCAGACCGTTGGAGACGGCCATGAACCTAATTTTGGCGGAAGAGGCGGGATTCGAACCCGCGGTGGGTATAACCCCACGTACGCTTTCCAGGCGTATGACTTAAACCGCTCATCCACCCTTCCGCGAAGCCTCACATTCTAGCAGTGGAATAGTCACTGCAGATGAATGTTGACGGACTCGAACCTAATTATTGAAGTTCGCCCCTAAATGCGTGGCTTTCAAGGGCTTGCAGGCTTACCACCTTGGTGGCGTAGGCATGCGTGCACTCCAAGATGACCGGCGGCGCAACGCCGGCTGCCAACGCTTCCTTCCAGCGATTGACGCAGAGGCACCAACGGTCGCCAGCTTTGAGTCCTGCAAAGCGCCACTGCGGCTTGGGGGTGACCAAGTCGTTGCCATGAGCGACTGAAAAATCAAGAAAGGCTTGCGTCATTCGAGCGCAAACCAGGTGTGAACCTGCGTCTGTTTCGTCTGTCTCGCAACAGCCGTCCCGGAAGTAGCCGGTCAACGGATCGTAAGAGCAGGGCACCAGCGGACTGCCCAAAACATTCAAGGTCGTCATGGTTTTAAGGTGCAGCCTTGTTGACTTGCAACATGGTCATGGCAGAGGTAATGAGGCTGGACACTTCGGTCATATTGCTCGGGACAATCAGCGTGGTTTTGGCTTGGCTGGCGACTTTGGCGTAGGCTTCAACCGCTTTTTCAGCGACCTTCAGTTGCACGGCCATTTCGCCGCCGGGCTGGCGAATGGCTGCAGCAACGCGCTCAATAGCCAGCGCGGTTGCGTCAGCCACCGCGGTGATCGCCCCAGCTTCACCTTGCGCATTGTTGATGGCCGCGAGTTTTGCACCTTCGGAGCGGGCAATGAAGGCTTCGCGTTCACCGGTGGCTATGTTGATTTGCTCTTGGCGACGACCTTCTGAAGCGGCGATCAAGGCGCGTTTTTCACGTTCAGCAGTGATCTGAGACTGCATGGCCAGTAAGATTTCTTTCGGCGGCGTCAAGTCTTTGATCTCGTAGCGCAGAACCTTCACGCCCCAGTTCAAGGCGGCTTCGTCGATGGCCGCGACCACTTGCGCATTGATGATGTTGCGTTCTTCAAAAGTCTTGTCGAGTTCGAGCTTGCCGATCACGCTGCGCAGCGAGGTCTGTGCCAGTTGGGTGACGGCCATGATGTAGTTGGACGAGCCATAGCTGGCACGGATCGGGTCTGTGACTTGAAAGTACAAGATACCGTCGACTTGCAGTTGGGTGTTGTCGCGCGTGATACAGATCTGGCTTGGCACATCCAGCGGGATTTCTTTCAGGCTGTGTTTGTAGGCCACGCGGTCAATGAAGGGCACTAAAAAATTCAGTCCAGGGGTGAGCGCCATATGGAATTTACCGAGTCTTTCAACGACCCAAGAGTTTTGCTGGGGGACCACTTTGATGGATCGGGTGATGAAGATCAGGGCGATGACCAAGATGATAATTGCAATTTCCATGGAGTCTTTCTGTGTGTTCTATAGTGCTGTGAAAAGCTAGGTCTGATACTGAAATTACATCTAAGTTAAACACATATCAGGCTGTAGGGATCTTTTCAACGCGTAAACGCGTACCGATGACCTCTGCAACTCGATGAGCGCCGCCGGCCGCCGGTTCGCCTGAGCGACGAATGACCGTCCAGTTGGCGCCGCGATACCAGACGTTTGCCGTGCCGTCAGGATTCCAGCCGTCGACCATCACGGTTTCACCAATGTCGAGATTCAGGCCTTCATTGCTGTCTTTGGGCTGTTCGGTTTTGCGATACTTTTTAATAAAATAGCAGGCCACTACTGAGCCGCCGCCAATGACTGAAGCGAGCACCACTTGAACAATAGAGTCAGCTCCGGCATGCGCGGACAAAGCGCCGGCGACCATCGCGATGCTGATCATGAGCAGGGAAAAAGTGCCTGTCAGCAGTTCCGCGACCACCGCACCGCCCGCGAGTAGCCACCAAATGGTTGCTTCTGTCATGGCTTATCTCCTATTAAGTTGAGTCTTATTTTGAAGCAAAAGGGAAGATGGGCGAAAGGGCGGGGCATTAATTCCGTACACTTTGCCCTTTTACCCGTTACCGCAATTCTCAGATTAGGCTTTCAGCGCCGCGCACACCATGAAATTTCGCTTCCCCATTGTCATCATTGACGAAGACTTCCGCTCTGAAAACACCTCTGGTCTGGGGATTCGCGCGCTGGCGCAAGCCATTGAAACCGAAGGCTTTGAAGTTTTGGGCGTGACCAGTTACGGTGACTTGTCGCAGTTTGCTCAACAGCAAAGCCGAGCCAGTGCATTCATCTTGTCTATTGACGATGAAGAGTTCACACCAGGCCCCGATCTTGACCCCGCGGTCCTCGATTTGCGTCATTTCATCGCTGAAGTGCGTCGCAAGAATTTGGATGTGCCGATCTATGTGTACGGCGAGACCAAAACCTCGCGCCACATTCCGAATGATATCTTGCGTGAATTGCATGGCTTCATTCACATGTTTGAGGACACGCCTGAGTTTGTGGCTCGTCACATCATTCGGGAAGCTAAAAGTTATTTGGAAGGGGTGCAGCCACCGTTTTTTAAAGCTTTGCTCGACTACGCTGAAGACGGTTCTTATTCTTGGCATTGCCCTGGGCACTCGGGTGGCGTGGCGTTTTTGAAGAGCCCGGTGGGCCAGATGTTCCACCAGTTTTTTGGTGAAAACATGTTGCGCGCCGACGTTTGCAACGCGGTTGAAGAGCTCGGTCAGTTGCTCGACCATGACGGTGCAATCGGCGCCAGCGAGCGCAATGCAGCGCGCATTTTCAATGCAGATCATTGCTTCTTCGTCACCAACGGCACCTCTACCAGCAACAAGATCGTTTGGCATCACACCGTTGCGCCCGGCGACGTGGTCGTGGTTGACCGCAATTGCCACAAGTCGATCTTGCACGCCATCATCATGACGGGCGCGATCCCGGTATTTTTGAAGCCAACTCGGAATCACTTCGGCATCATTGGCCCGATTCCACAAAGCGAGTTTGAGCCCGAGGCCATCCGCGCCAAAATCGCTGCGAATCCGCTGCTTAAGGGTGTTGATGCGAGCAAGGTCAAACCGCGCGTATTGACGTTGACGCAGTCCACCTATGACGGCGTTTTGTACAACACCGAGACCATCAAGGGCATGTTGGACGGCTACATCGACAACCTGCACTTTGACGAGGCGTGGTTACCCCATGCCGCTTTCCACCCTTTCTACGGCACCTACCACGCCATGGGGAAAAATCGCATTCGCCCAAAAGAAGCGGTGGTGTATTCAACGCAGTCGATTCACAAACTGCTGGCCGGTATCAGCCAGGCCAGCCACGTACTGGTGCAGGACTCCCAAAAGACCAAGCTTGACAGGCACCTCTTCAACGAGGCTTACCTGATGCACACCTCGACCTCGCCGCAGTACAGCATCATTGCCAGTTGCGACGTGGCTGCGGCCATGATGGAACCGCCCGGCGGTACCGCCTTGGTCGAAGAAAGTATTGCTGAAGCGCTGGACTTCCGTCGTGCCATGCGCAAGATTGACCTTGAATACGGCGACGACTGGTGGTTCAAGGTTTGGGGCCCCGACAAACTAGTGGAAGAAGGCATTGGCGAGGCCAAGGACTGGATCATCAAGGGCGAATCACGCAGCGCGAAGACGGCTAAAAACGGCGCCAACAACTGGCACGGCTTTGGCCAGATGGCGACCGGCTTCAACATGCTGGACCCGATCAAGTCGACCATCGTCACGCCAGGCATGGACCTGAACGGCAAGTTCGCCAAGACCGGCATTCCGGCCAGCATCGTCACCAAGTTTTTGGCCGAGCATGGCGTGATCGTTGAAAAAACAGGGCTTTACAGCTTCTTCATCATGTTCACCATCGGCATCACCAAAGGCCGCTGGAACACGCTGCTGACGGCGCTACAACAGTTCAAGGACGACTACGACAAAAACCAGCCGATGTGGCGTGTCTTGCCAGAGTTTTGCCAGAAGTACCCCAAGTACGAAAAGATGGGACTCTCTGATTTATGTCAACACATTCACGCGCAGTACGCCAAGTACGACATTGCGCGTTTGACCACCGAGGTCTATTTGAGCGACCTGACCCCAGCGATGAAGCCGAGCGATGCCTATGCGCACATCGCGCACCGCACCACCGAGCGCGTTGAGATTGATCACTTGGAAGGTCGCATCACGGTCGGCTTGGTGACGCCTTACCCACCGGGTATTCCATTGCTGATTCCGGGTGAAGTATTCAACAAAAAGATTGTGGATTACCTGAAGTTCGCCCGTGAGTTCAACAGCCAGTGCCCGGGCTTTGAAACCGATATTCACGGCTTGGTCGAGCAAGAAGACGCCAAAGGTAAGAAGCGTTACTACGCTGACTGCGTGAAGCGTTGAGGGCTGATCTATGGCGTCGGTTTAACGGCGTCTAAGTCATTTCGGATGCGCATGAAGCTGGCAAAACGCGGAATGCCGCTGTCGTTGAATCCCCTGAACCGATAGGTCACCGTCGTGCCAATAGGCGGCGGGTCTTTGCGCTCGGCATCGCTCAGGCCTGTGCCTATTTTGAAGCGAATCGGATTATGTCCCGGCAACGCGGGCATCTCGACCAACAAGGCGCCCAGCGCGCCGGCATATTTGCCTTTTCCGGGCAGGTGTCCAACCACCCGTGCTTCGGCATCCTCGTGGGTTTTGACTTTCAGCAAGTCATCGGTGCGGGTGCCTAGGTAAAGGGATGCTCCACGGTGCAGCATCAAGCCTTCGCCTTTCGCCTTCACAAGCTGGGTTAGCATTTTGCTCAGTGCCAGATGAGTGGCCACCTTCCATTGCGGCACAGCCTGGACCCAGGCTTGGTTGATTTTTAAGACAACGTTGTTAAGCGCCGGAATGCGCTGCGTGAAAGTACCGCCATGATCCGGCAAGTCAAACACCATGAAACGAATGTTGAGCCAGGCATCGTCGTCTGGCTTGAGTTTGCGCACGGTTGACACAACTTGCTGAAACTCTCCGCGGCCAGCCCAGAGCTCACCGTCCATGGGGACATCAGGCCAATTCGCGGTAAACCACGCCGGTGCAAAGATGGACTCACCACCGCGAGTCAGTAGTTTCTGGCCATCCCAGTAACCGCGCATACCGTCGTACTTTTCACTGACCCAATAGTCTTGTAAGTCAATGCCAGGGTGATACACCTTGGCCAGCATCAATGGCGGATTGTTGTCGGCTGCGCGAAGCGGTAAAGCGTGTCCTAGCACCAGGGCTAAAGCCAAGCAAAGGGACGGCAACCTCAGCCAAGCTAAACCCGCCTTGACTAGGCGGGCGATGGCGGTGAGGCGGCACTCCATGCCGGATTAGCTGGCTTCGACGGGTTCCGCAATGCCGCCCACAACATGGCTAAAGCCGCCATCGACGTAGGTGATTTCGGCCGTCACGCCACTGGCCAAATCGCTCATCAGGAACGCTGCGACATTGCCGACTTCATCAATCGTCACGTTGCGGCGGATCGGTGATGCCGCTGCCACTGCGCCCAGAATTTTGCCAAAGCCGGCAATGCCACTGGCCGCCAGCGTTTTGATCGGTCCGGCACTGATGCCGTTGACACGCATGCCCTTGGGACCCATAGACTCAGCCATGTAGCGCACGGAGGCCTCCAGGCTGGCTTTGGCCAAACCCATCGTGTTGTAGTTCGGCAGCACCCGCAGCGCACCCAAGTACGTCAGCGTCAGCAGGGCTGATTTTTTGTTGAGGTAGGGCAGGGCGGCTTTGGCCATGGCAGGAAAGCTATAGGCACTGATGTCGTGCGCGACCTTGAAACCTTCGCGCGACAAACCTTCTAGAAAGTCGCCGGCAATCGATTCGCGTGGCGCGAAGCCAATAGAGTGAACAAAGCCGTCGAAGGTCGGCCAGTGGGCGGACAGTTCAGAGAACAACTTGTCGATTTGTGCGTCGTCACCGACATCGCAATCAAAGATCAGTTTGGAATTGAAGTCGGCTGCAAATTCGGTGATGCGGTCCTTGAAGCGCTCACCGACATAGCTGAAGGCCAGCTCAGCGCCTTGTGCATGGCAGGCCTTAGCGATCCCGTAAGCGATCGAGCGGTTTGACAGTACGCCGGTGATTAGCAGTTTCTTGCCAGTCAAAAATCCCATGTTCTTATTCCTCTGAAGGTTTGTCCGCCGTGTCCGTTCGCCGAGAACGGGATGGATAGTTAAGGCAGAATTGTCGCATGCGATGTCTGCGAGTTTTTGCTGTTGTTCTTTCCCTGGCTTTGGGCCTTGGCATCAGTGCGCCAGCTTGGTCAGGCTATGGCTACGCGCTTTGGGGAGACCTCAAATACCCAGCCGACTTCAGACATTTTGACTATGTCAACCCGGCAGCACCCAAGGGCGGTGATCTGCGCTTGGTGAGCAACCTGCGCAGCTCCACATTTGACAAATACAACCCGTTCACTATTAAGGGCAGTGCGCCGGCCTACCTAACCGATCTGATGTTTGACAGCTTGCTGGTCGGCTCACTTGACGAAACCGCAGCCGGTTACGGCCTGCTGGCCGAAGACGTGACTGTGGCTACTGATGGTTTGAGCGCCACCTTTGTGCTGCGCCCTGAAGCCCGATTTCACAATGGTGAGCCGGTGCTTGCCGCTGATGTGAAGCACACTTTCGACATGCTCATGGGGCCTTACTCGTCACCGGCTTACAAGACGCTGCTCGAAGACGTGGCAGGCCTTGACGTGCTGGGAGAACGCCGGCTGCGCTACCGCTTCAAAAAACCAAACCGCGAACTGCCCCTGACCGTGGGCGGCTTGCCTGTTTTCAGTCACAGCTGGGGGATGGACGGTGGTCAGCCCAAACGCTTTGACTCGGTCGTGATGGACATTCCCATTGGCAGTGGCCCTTACAAAATAGGGCCTGTGCGCTTTGGCAAAGACATCACGTATGTGCGTGACCCGGCCTACTGGGCCAAAGACCTGAACGTGCGCCGCGGCATGGTCAACTTTGACCGCATTATCGTCAAAATTTACAAAGACAACACGGCGAAATTGGAAGCGCTGAAGGCGGGTGAATTTGACCTCATGCGCTTCTTTTCAGCCGGTGACTGGGCCCGCCGCGTTAACGGTAAACGCTTTGATTCGGGCGAGTTGGTAAAGGGCGAATTCAAACATCGTCTGCCGTCGGGTTTTCAAAGCTACGTTGTCAATGTGCGGCGTGACAAGTTCAAGGATGTCCGTGTTCGCGAAGCCCTAGGTTTGGCGATTGATTACGAATGGATGAACCGGCAGATGTTCTACAGCGCTTACCAGCGTGTTGTTGGCTTGTTTGGCAATACCGATTGCCAAGCCAGCGATCTGCCCGGCGCACAAGAACTGACCATTTTGTCGCCGTGGCGACAGCAGCTTCCCGGCGCTGTATTCGGGCCTATGTTTGTGCCGCCGCGCACCGATGGCGAGCGTAATTTGCGCGCTAATCTGCGCCGTGCGCGCGACTTGTTGGCCGAAGCGGGCTGGCGCATTCAGGGTGGCGTATTGCGCAACAGCGGTGGTGAAGCCATGGTGATTGAATACCTAGACAGCAACGAAGGCGGCGCTCGCATTGTGGCGCCGTGGGCGCGCAACCTTGAAAAACTCGGGATTCAGCTGAACTACCGAGCTGTCGATTTCGCGCTGTATCAACAACGTTTGAGTAAGTTTGAGTTCGATATTATTTCGCTGGCCTATGGCGGTACGCACAATCCTGGGCAAGAGTATGCGGAGATGTTCGGCAGCAAAGCCGCTGTGATGGAAGACTCGGGAAACATGGCGGGTGTCAGCAGCCCGGTGGTCGATGCGATCATTGCGCGCATGACCAGCGCTAAAACCAAGGCCGATCTATTGCCCGCTTGCCGCGCGCTCGACCGCGTCATCAGCCACAGTCACTACCTCATTCCTCAGTGGACGGCTTCTACACACCGTATGGCTTTCAATGACTGGCGTTTGGCACGGCCTGTGCAGCCCCCGGATTACTCGACTGGCGAAGGCTGGGCAATTTTCACTTGGTGGGCACGCTGATGCTGGCATATATTCTTAAGCGCGTGCTGCTCATGGTGCCGACCTTGTTGGGCGTTTTGATTATCACCTTCGCTGTCGTACAGTTTGTGCCGGGTGGGCCGGTTGAACAGTATCTGGCAGAGGCCAAAGCTGGCGCGGCTGGCGGCGGTGGCGCTGAAGGTGGCGGCTTCAGTTACCGTGGGGCGCAGGGCGTCGACCCAAAGCGCATTGAGCAGATCAAAGCGCTGTATGGCTTTGACAAACCAGCCCATGAACGTTTCTTTCAAATGCTCGGGCAGTTCGCCCGTTTTGATTTGGGCAAGAGCTTTTTTCAAAATAAAGACGTCTCGCAGCTGATCATTGAAAAGCTGCCAGTGTCCATCAGTCTCGGCTTGTGGACCTTCCTCATCAGCTATCTGGTGGCGGTGCCGCTGGGCGTTGCCAAGGCCGTGCGCGCAGGGTCTCAGTTTGACCTCATCACGACCTTGTTGGTGCTGGTTGGTTATGCGATTCCAGGCTTTGTGTTGGGCGTCGTATTGTTGGTGGTTTTTGGTGGGCAACTGCAGTGGTTTCCTCTACGTGGATTGACCTCGAGCAACTGGGACGAGATGAGCTGGGCGGCTCGCGTGGTGGACTACCTTTGGCATATCGCCTTGCCGGTCACGGCGATGGTGTTGGGCAGCTTTGCCGTCACCGCGATCTTGACTAAAAACGCTTTTCTCGAAGAGATTCGCAAGCAATATGTCGTGACCGCGCGTGCCAAGGGTCTGGCTGAGCGGCAGGTGCTTTATAAACACGTTTTTCGGAATGCGCTGATTCCCATCATCACTGGTTTTCCAGCGGCCTTTGTCGGGGCTTTTTTCACGGGATCGTTGCTGATCGAAACGCTTTTTTCGCTCGACGGCCTGGGCTTGCTGAGTTATGAAAGCGTGATTCGCCGTGACTACCCGGTGGTGCTGGGCACGCTGTACTTTTTTACGCTGATTGGCTTGTTGACCAAGCTGCTCAGTGATCTTTGTTATGTCTGGGTGGATCCGCGTGTACGGTTCGAATAAGCCCCCCGCTGCGCCAGTGTCGTTGTCGCCATCGCGCAGGGCTTGGCGGCGTTTTCGCGGGAATCATCTGGGCTTCAGCAGCTTGGTGCTGTTTTGCGCGCTGGTGTTGATCAGCCTGCTGGCTGAAGTGGTCTCGAACGACCGGCCATTGCTACTGAAGTACGAGGGAAACTATTACTTTCCGATCCTCACGGTGTATCCGGAAAAAACCTTCGGCGGTGATTTTGAGACGGCCACCGACTACCTTGATCCGTTCATCCGCGCCAAGCTGAGTTCTGGTCGTAATTGGGTCATTTACGCACCCAATCCCTACGGTCCAAAGACATTGAATTATTTTGCCAAGGAGCCCAATCCATCAAGGCCGACGCGGGACAATTGGCTGGGCACGGACGACCGTGGTCGAGACCTGCTGGCGCAACTGATTTATGGTTTTCGGGTCAGCGTGCTGTTTGCCTTGGCCTTGACCTTTACAGGCGTAGTGCTAGGCGTTTTATCCGGCGCGATGCAAGGCTATTTTGGCGGCAAAGTTGACCTGGTCTGCCAGCGTTTCATGGAAGTCTGGGGTTCTATGCCAGAGCTGTATTTGTTGATCATTTTCAGTGCCATTTTTGCCCCTAGCATTGCCTTGCTACTGTTGCTTCTCAGCCTCTTTGGCTGGCTTGGATTGTCTGACTATGTACGCGCTGAATTTCTCCGGAATCGGCAACTGGACTACGTGCGTGCTGCGCGTGCCATGGGCTTGAGCCCGTGGCAAATCATTTTTCGCCATGTGTTGCCCAATAGCATGACCCCAGTCGTGACTTTTTTGCCCTTTCGCATGAGCGCCGCTATTTTGGCTTTGACCTCATTGGATTTTTTAGGCCTTGGCGTGCCGCCCGGAACACCTTCGTTGGGCGAGTTACTGTCGCAAGGCAAAAACAACATTGACGCTTGGTGGATCTCCCTGTCCACCTTCATAGTGCTTGTGATGACGCTGCTCTTGCTGACCTTCATGGGCGACGCCCTGCGCGATGCACTAGACCCGCGAAAGGCAGAATGATGAGCTCGCCTAATTTATTGGATGTTCAGGGGCTGCGTGTCTCTTTTGCCGGAAAAGAAGTGGTGCGCAGCATCGACTTTTCTGTTGCCGCCGGGGAAAAGTTGGCCTTGGTGGGTGAATCAGGCTCAGGTAAAACCGTGACGGCTTTGAGTTTGTTGGGCTTGGTGCAAGGCGCTCAAATTTCAGGGCAGGCGATTTTCCGTGGCATCCAACATGCGCCTAAAAGCACTGCGCAAGTTGACCTTCTGGCGCTTCCAGAGCGTGACCTGCGGACGGTCCGCGGTCGCGACATCGCGATGATTTTTCAGGAGCCCATGACCGCGCTGAACCCACTCTTCAGTGTGGGCGATCAGATCGCGGAGGTACTGCAGCTGAAGGAAGGGCTGAGTCCGGCACAGGCGCATCAAGCCGCGGTGGGCTTGCTGGCAGATACCGGAATTCCCGAGGCAGGGCGCCGCTCCCATTCTTTTCCCCACCAGTTATCGGGTGGCCAACGTCAGCGCGCCATGATCGCGATGGCGCTCGCTTGCCAGCCAAAGCTGTTACTGGCTGACGAACCGACCACGGCGCTGGACGTCAGTTTGCGCAGTCAAATTTTGGACTTGCTGTCGGCGCTGCAAATGAAAAATGGCATGGCCGTGCTACTCATCACGCACGACTTGAACTTGGTTCGGCGTTTTGCAGACCGAGTCGCTGTCATGGAAAACGGCGTGATCGTCGAGCAGGGTCTTGTCGCTGATGTGTTTAGCAAACCACAACACCCGTACACCCGAAAATTGATGGACAGCCGGCCAGTCAGGGATGTGACGGAGACTTTTCCCAACGGCGCATCCTCAACCGTGATGCAGAGTCAAAACTTGCGCGTCAGCTATCCGGTGCCCATCGCCGGCTTTCGCGGCTGGTTCAAAAAAGGGGAGTTTGTCGCCGTTCATTCGGCTACTTTCAGCATCGCCAAAGGCCGAACCCTCGGGGTGATTGGGGAGTCGGGTTCCGGGAAATCAACGTTAGCGTTGGCCGTCTTGGGCTTGCACCCGAGTCACGGCGAACTGCAACTGGTCGGTAAAACCTGGGGCCGCGATGCCGCCAACAACAAAGCCATACGGGGTTCGGTACAAGTGGTTTTTCAAGATCCTTTTTCGTCGCTATCACCGCGCATGACCATTGAGGAAATAGTCGGCGAAGGCCTGCGCGTGCATCAGCCTCAGCTATCGGTTTCGCAGAGATACCCGCAGGTGGTCAAAGCGTTGTTCGACGTGGGCATGACCGAAGCCCAATTCCCGCTGCTGTTGCAACGCTATCCACATGAGTTTTCGGGGGGCCAACGCCAGCGCGTGGCGATCGCCCGGGCTTTGATGGTCGAACCCGACATCTTGGTGTTGGATGAGCCCACCAGCGCACTTGACGTGACCGTCCAAAAGCAGGTGCTGGAATTGCTTCAGCGCTTACAACGGGAGCGTGGTTTGAGTTATTTGCTCATCACCCACGATGTCGATGTGATTCGTGCCATGGCGCACGATGTACTGGTCATGCAAAGTGGTGAAGTGCTCGAATCGGGTCCGGTCGACCAGGTACTGTCGTCGCCACAACACCCTTACACACGGTTACTGGTGACGCAAACCACGTCATGAGGCAAAAAGCACCGCGTTTGGCACGAGTTTTGTTTGCAGAGGGCAAGACCTGAGGCTACAATACCGGCTTCACGACCAAATGGGCGGGTTTTCACCGCCCATTTTTTTTGGGCGTTTGTTTTTGCACTGTGGATGAGTTTTAGAAACTGAATGGCTTTACACGACACGATTAGTCAAACTGTGACCGGGCTTGGGTACGAGCTGGTTGACATTGAGCGCACGACCGGCGGTTTGCTGCGCGTGACGATTGACATGCCTTATCTGTTGGGCACAGCCCCTGGTGCCGAGCAGCATATCAATGCAGAAGATTGCGAAAAAGTCACTCGCCAACTCCAGTTTGTGCTGGAAGTTGAAGGTACTGAATATTCCCGGTTGGAGGTCAGCTCGCCCGGAATCGACAGGCCGCTGCGGACTGAAAAAGATTTTGAGCGTTTTCTCGGTGACTTGATTGATATCACTTTGAAGGCACCGATTGGTGTCGCCGCTAGTGCGGGATCGGTGGTGTCGGCCAATCGCAAGAAATTTCGCGGCACGCTAGAGCGTGTTGAAGCTGGCTGGCAGATCGTTTGGGCTGAAGAACCCGATGTCAAGCCAGGACAAAAAGTGAGCAAGCACAGAATTCCCGCGCCTTTACAAGCGCTGGGCTTCACGCTTGACGAAATTGCCCAAGCGCGTTTGGCGCCTGTGGTGGACTTCAAGGGACGCCGACCCAAAAGCGTTCCACCTGTAGATAAACAGACTGAGTAATAAGAGAAAGGCAGGCTTGTGAAATGAATCGCGAACTGTTGATGTTGGTTGATGCCATATCGCGTGAGAAGAATGTTGAACGTGACGTCGTTTTTGGTGCCGTCGAGCTCGCGCTCGCTTCGGCCACCAAGAAGGTCTATCCCGAAGGCGTGGACATCCGCGTCGCCGTGGACCGCGATAGCGGCGTTTATGAAACCTTCCGCCGTTGGCTTGTTGTGCCTGACGAAGCTGGCCTGCAAAACCCAGAGGGTGAAGAGCTGGTCAGCGATGCACGCGATGAAATCGCGGACATCGAAGAAGGCGATTACATCGAAAAACCCGTCGAAAGCCTGCCGATCGGCCGCATTGGCGCGCAAGCTGCCAAGCAGGTGATCTT
The DNA here is from genome assembly GCA_947450695.1 of Comamonadaceae bacterium. Taxonomy (GTDB): domain Bacteria; phylum Pseudomonadota; class Gammaproteobacteria; order Burkholderiales; family Burkholderiaceae_C; genus Polaromonas. Next base: position 102,939 of record CANFWV010000001.1, on the reverse strand, counting down.
GCAAAAAATCCGCGACGCTGAGCGTGAAATGTTGCTGAACGACTTCATGTCGCGCGGCGAGAAAATTTTCGTTGGCACCGTCAAGCGCATGGACAAGGGCGACATCATTGTCGAGTCCGGCCGCGTTGAAGGCCGTTTGCGTCGCAGCGACATGATCCCTAAGGAAAACCTTCGCTCGGGTGACCGTGTGCGGGCCATGATCATGGAGGTCGACACGACGTTGCGCGGTGCGCCCATCATTCTTTCGCGCACATCGCCTGAGTACATGATCGAGCTCTTCCGTCAGGAAGTGCCTGAAATTGAACAAGGCTTGCTAGAAATTAAATCCTGCGCCCGTGACCCTGGTTCACGCGCCAAGATTGCCGTTCTGTCTCATGACAAGCGAGTCGACCCGATCGGCACTTGTGTTGGCGTTCGTGGGACTCGTGTCAATGGCGTTACCAATGAGCTCGCTGGTGAGCGTGTTGACATCGTGCTCTGGAGCGAGGATCCGGCTCAATTCGTCATCGGCGCACTGGCGCCGGCCAATGTTTCCTCCATCGTGGTGGACGAAGAACGTCATGCCATGGATGTGGTGGTCGATGAAGAAAATCTGGCCATATCAATTGGCCGTGGTGGACAAAACGTTCGCCTTGCCGCTGAACTGACTGGCTGGAAGATCAACATCATGACGGCCGACGAGTCTGCTGAAAAGCAGGCTACTGAGTCTGACAGCAGCCGCAAACTGTTCATGGAAAAGCTGGATGTGGACGAAGAGATCGCCGACATCCTTATTTCTGAAGGATTCACCAGCCTCGAAGAAGTGGCCTATGTGCCGATCCAGGAAATGCTTGAGATCGAATCTTTCGATGAAGATACCGTCAATGAACTGCGCACTCGCGCCAAAGACGCCTTGCTGACGATGGAAATCGCTAAGGAAGAAGATGCTGAAGCCGTCTCGCAAAATCTGCGCGATGTCGAAGGTCTGACACCTGAGTTGATTGCCAAGTTGGGCGAGTCGGGTATTCACACCCGCGACGATCTGGCCGACCTGGCCGTTGACGAACTTACCGATATCACTGGCCAGTCTGCGGACGAAGCCACAGCCCTGATCATGACCGCACGTGCCCATTGGTTTACCGATGACACCTCTGCTGCTCAAGAGCAATGATCATGGAGGCCGCACGGAAACCTAATTATGTCCAGTACCACTACAGTCGCTGAATTCGCAGCTGAACTCAATAAACCCACCGCAACACTGATCGAGCAATTGACCAGCGCCGGCGTCGCCAAGGCAGAAGCCAGCGATCGTTTGTCCGAGGCCGACAAGCAAAAGCTTCTGAGCTATTTGCAGGCCAGTCACGGCACAGCCACAGCCGAGCGGAAAAAGATCACCTTGGTCAAGAAGTCGACCACTGAGATCAAGCAAGCTGACTCGACCGGTCGTGCTCGGACCATTCAAGTCGAGGTGCGCAAAAAACGCACCTTCGTCAAGCGTGAAGACGGCTCCGATGCGGCAGTTGAAGAGGTTGCCCCGGCGCCTCAAGAGCCCGTTATCGAGAACGCTGAGTTACTGCGTCGCGAGGAAGAAGCCCGAGAACACGCTGAGTTGCTGCGTCGTGAAGAAGAAGAGTTCGCCGAAAAATGCCGCCAGCGTGATGCACAAGAAGCTGCTCGCGAACTAGAGCGTGTTGCTGCCGAGCGGATTGCTCAAGCCGCAGCCGCGGCGGCAGCTGAGGCTGCGCAATTGGCCGAGGCTAAGAAAATTGAAAAGTCCAAGGCCGTCAAACCGGTTGTGGGTTCCCGGGTGTTTCCGGACCAGAGCGTTGTAAACGCCGCCGCCGCCGCCGCAGCAGCCGCTGCAACTGATGCTGCTGCTGCAGTTCAGGCGGCTAAAGCTGCGGAAGTTACTGCCGCGCAGGCCGCGGTCAAAGCAAAGGCCACCGCAGAATTACAGGCGGATGCAGCCAAGGTGCAAGACTTCCAGGATCGTCGTAAAAAGGCCGAAGCTGAAGCGGCCGGTATCCGCGCGATGATGAATGCGCCAAAGCGTGTTCTAGTGCCACACGTCGATCCAAAAATCGCCGCCAAGGGAACACTGCACAAGCCTGCCGTGGTGCCTGGCGCTGTCAAGCCTGGCGCACCAGTTGCCCCAGGCGCTGCTGGCAAGAAAGAAGTCAAGTCGGAGAATTTGTCTTCAACTTGGAAAGACGACGCTAAGAAAAAGACGGAACTCAAAACCCGTGGTGCGCCTTCCGCACCAGGTCGTGGCAATTTCCGTGGTGGCCCTCGTGGCCGTCGCTCATCAGACCGCGATGCACGTCCCGAGTCGACGTTTGTGGCCCCATCAGAATTCAAGGTCATTGAAGTTCATGTGCCCGAGACCATTACCGTGGGTGAACTCGCTCACAAGATGAGCGTGAAATCATCCGAGGTCATCAAACACCTGATGAAACTCGGTCAGATGGTCACCATCAACCAGCCGCTGGACCAAGACACCGCCATGATCGTGGTGGAAGAAATGGGTCACAAAGCCGTTACGGCAGCGCTGGATGATCCGGAAGCTTTCACCGACGAAGACGTGCAAGGCCAACAAGCCGAGTCGTTGCCGCGCGCACCGGTGGTCACCGTCATGGGTCACGTCGACCATGGCAAAACCTCATTGCTCGACTACATACGCAAAGCCAAAGTCGCCTCGGGCGAGGCTGGCGGTATCACTCAACATATTGGCGCCTACCATGTGGAAACGCCACGCGGCATGGTGTCCTTTTTGGACACGCCGGGACACGAGGCCTTCACGGCCATGCGTGCCCGTGGCGCACAAGCGACTGACATCGTGATTCTGGTGGTCGCAGCGGACGACGGCGTCATGCCGCAAACCCGTGAGGCTATCAAGCACGCCAAAGCCGCTGGTGTTCCGATCGTCGTGGCCATCAACAAGATCGACAAGCCTGGCATCAACCTTGACCGAGTCAAGGGTGAACTGGTGACGGAGGAAGTTATCCCTGAAGAGTTCGGCGGCGACGTGCCTTTTGTGGGCGTCTCAGCTCACACCGGTGCCGGTGTTGACGATCTGCTGGAGCAAGTGCTGCTGCAAGCTGAGGTGCTTGAATTGCGTGCGCCGGTTGAAGCTTTGGCCAAAGGCCTGGTCATTGAAGCCCGTCTCGATAAGGGTCGCGGCCCGGTGGCCACCGTGCTGGTTCAGTCCGGTACGCTGAAGGCGGGTGACGTTGTGCTGGCGGGTTCGACCTTTGGTCGTGTCCGCGCCATGCTGGACGAAAACGGCAAAACCATCAAAACTGCGGGTCCTTCGATTCCGGTCGAGATTCAAGGTCTGACTGAAGTGCCGCAAGCGGGCGACGAGTTCATGGTCATGACCGACGAGCGTCGTGCCCGAGAGATCGCGACTTATCGTGCCGGCAAGTTCCGCAATACCAAATTGGCCAAGCAACAAGCTTCAAAGCTCGAGAACATGTTCTCGGACTTGTCGGCTGGCGAAGTCAAGATGTTGCCCATCATCATCAAAGCCGACGTGCAAGGTTCGCAAGAAGCCTTGGCCCAGTCGCTGCTTAAGTTGTCGACCGACGAGGTCAAAGTTCAATTGGTGTACTCCGCTGTTGGCGGCATCTCCGAGTCGGACGTCAACCTGGCGATTGCCTCCAAAGCGGTGCTGATTGGTTTCAATACCCGCGCTGATGCGCAGGCGCGCAAACAAGCCGAAAACAACGGCATTGAGATTCGTTACTACAACATCATTTATGACGCTGTTGACGAACTGCGTGCTGCGATGTCGGGCATGCTGACTCCAGACAAGAAAGAAGAAGTCATCGGCAATGCCGAGATTCGTCAAGTCTTCAAGGTCAGCAAGATCGGTTCCATCGCCGGTTGTATGGTCACAGCCGGTGTCGTTCGGCGCAACGCGCGTCTGCGTATCTTGCGCGAAAACGTGGTCATCTTCACGGGTGAACTTGACTCGCTCAAGCGTTTCAAAGACGATGCACGCGAAGTCAAAGAAGGCTTTGAGTGTGGCTTGAACGTCAAGGGCTACAACGACATCCAAGTTGGCGATATTCTTGAGTTCTTTGAAATCAGGGAAGTCGCCAGGACGCTCGAAGCCTAAAGCAACAGCGGCCAACGGTCTCGTGTCAGCTTGAACTGTCATGAGACCGTCACCACCTCCCGGTAATATTTTGAATCTTTTAAATGCGTAAGAAATCATCCACCCCCAACCGCGGTTTTCGCGTCGCCGACCAGATTCAGCGTGATCTGACGGAACTGATCGCGCGCGAGTTGAAAGATCCGCGGGTGGGTATGGTCACGGTGCAGTCGGTCGAAGTGACGCCTGACTACGCTCATGCCAAAATATTTTTCAGTGTCTTGGTCGGTGACCCGAAAGAATGTGAAGAAGCCTTGAACCAAGCCGCAGGTTTTTTGCGCAATGGTTTGTTCAAGAAACTGATGATCCACACTGTGCCAACACTGCATTTCTTGTTTGACCGAACGACTGAACGTGCCTCTGATATGAACGCCTTGATAGCCAAGGCTGTTTCCTCTCGCGCTCAAGACGACTGACCCAGCGCCGTTGCCCTTTGACAGGCTCAGGGTTAACGGTGCTAGCCAGCGTGCAGATAAATCTGCCCGCCGAGCCTGTCGATATATATGACGCAAACATCAAGTCCCCGCCAGAAAATTAAGCGACGTCCCGTGCATGGCGTGCTGCTGCTCGACAAGCCGATAGGGCTGTCGAGTAATCAAGCCTTGCAAAAGGCCAAGTGGTTAATGCGCGCCGAAAAAGCCGGCCATACTGGCACGCTTGATCCGTTGGCGACGGGCGTTTTACCGCTATGCTTTGGGGCAGCGACCAAGTTCAGTCAGATGCAGTTGGAGGCCGACAAGACCTATGAAGCAGTTTTGCTGCTGGGTCAAAAAACCACCACCGCAGATGCTGAAGGCGACGTTATTGAAACCCGTGTGGTGCCCGAGATCACCGCCGACTTGCTTGAGAAGTTGACCGCGAAATTCAGTGGCCCTCAGGCCCAAATTCCACCGATGTATTCGGCGCTAAAAAAAGACGGTAAGGCACTTTACGAATACGCACGGGCTGGTAAAGAGGTTGAGCGTGAGCCACGGCATATCCTGATTCACGATCTTCACATGTCATCCGCCGATGACGACCGCGCACCTGCGGCCATTCGCATCATCGTGCGCTGCAGCAAGGGAACTTACATTCGCACGCTCGGTGAAGACATTGGCGAAGCCATTGGTTGCGGCGCGCACCTCGGGTTTTTGCGGCGGATAGAAACTGGTGGCTACGTGGCCAACCAGTGTGTCAGCTTGCCTGCTCTTGAGGCCATGAACGAAGCCGAACGTGATGCTTGCCTGTTGCCTCCGCAGTCGCTGGTCTCCTCCGCACCATCGGTCAGACTAGATGCTCCTAACGCCAGCCGATTTTTGAGCGGCCTGCCTCGCCGTGGCGAAGCAGGCCAATGGGGCCCACACATTGCCGAAAACCAGCCTTTAGTGCAAGTTTTTGGTAGCGACCCGCACGTATTTTTAGGCACGGCCCATGTGACCGCCAACGAGTTGATTCCTGAGCGTTTGCTCAGCCCCATTGAAGTACAGGACATGCTGGAAAGCGCCGCCATTGGCAGTGCAACCTCAGCATCGGCTGGTCCAGCGCTTCATTCCGATGAGCCCCCAGCCTTGCCTTGATGTTTCAACAGACCGTCCAGACAAAAAAGTTTTTGAAGTTTTAGAAAGCCCACCATGAGTCATAAACAGATCCGTAACATCGCCATCATCGCCCACGTCGACCATGGTAAGACCACCATGGTCGACCAACTGCTGCGTCAGTCCGGCACCTTCGCCGATCACGAAAAAGTCGTCGACACAGTGATGGACAACAACGCCATTGAAAAAGAACGTGGCATAACGATTCTGGCCAAAAACTGCGCTGTGACTTGGAAAGGCACGCACATCAACATCGTCGACACCCCGGGCCACGCTGACTTCGGTGGTGAAGTCGAACGCGCTTTGTCGATGGTTGACGGCGTTGTATTGCTGATTGACGCGCAAGAAGGCCCGATGCCGCAAACGCGTTTCGTGACCAAAAAGGCTTTGGCCCTCGGCCTCAAGCCAATTTTGGTGGTGAACAAAGTGGACAAGCCAGGCGCTCGTCCTGACTTCGTCGTCAACGCGGCATTCGATCTGTTCGACAAGCTCGGCGCCACTGATGAACAGCTGGATTTCCCAGTCGTTTACGCCTCTGGCATCAATGGCTGGTCGTCGATGGAAGAGGGCGCACCTGGTGAACAGTGGGGTCCAGATATGTCGGCCCTGTTCGACACTGTGCTGAAGCATGTGCCAGCGCAATCTGGTGACCCTGCAGCTCCATTGCAATTGCAAATTTCCGCCCTTGACTTTTCGACATTCGTCGGTCGTATCGGTGTTGGCCGTATCAAGCAAGGCACGATCAAGCCGATGATGGACGTCGTTGTGATGGACGGCCCGGACGGTAAAGCCATCAAAGGTCGTATCAACCAAGTGCTAACTTTTCAAGGCTTGGAGCGCGTGCAGGCGACTGAAGCCGGCCCTGGCGAAATCGTGCTGATCAACGGTATCAATGACATTGGTATTGGTGTGACCATCACCGATCCAGTGAATCCGATGCCGCTGCCGATGCTGAAGGTTGACGAGCCCACCCTGACGATGAACTTCTGTGTCAACACCAGCCCATTGGCCGGGCGCGAAGGCAAGTACGTCACCAGCCGTCAGATCTGGGACCGTCTGCAAAAAGAACTCCAACACAACGTCGCTTTGCGGGTCAAAGAAACCGACGAAGAAGGTATCTTCGAAGTCATGGGTCGCGGTGAATTGCACTTGACTATTTTGTTGGAAAACATGCGCCGTGAAGGCTTCGAGATGGCCGTCTCCAAGCCACGCGTGGTGATCAAAGAAGTCAACGGCGAAAAGTGGGAGCCGATCGAATTGGTTACCGCTGACATCGAAGAAACCCACCAAGGTGGCGTGATGCAAGCCCTGGGCGAGCGCAAGGGTGACCTGGTCAACATGGAATCTGACGGCCGTGGCCGTGTTCGTTTGGAATACCGCATTCCGGCCCGTGGCCTAATCGGCTTTACCAACGAATTCCTGAACTTGACACGCGGTTCTGGCTTGATCGCCAACATTTTCGACTGCTATGAGCCGCACAAAGGCGACATCGGTGGCCGTAAAAATGGTGTGCTGATTTCCATGGACGCGGGTGAAATTTTCACCTACGCACTGGGCAAGCTGGATGACCGTGGTCGTATGTTCGTCAAGGCCAACGATCCCGTATATGAAGGCATGATTGTGGGTATCCACAGCCGTGACAACGATCTGGTGGTCAACGCCACGCGTACCAAGCAGTTGACCAACTTCCGCGTATCCGGCAAAGAAGACGCGATCAAGATCACGCCACCGATTGAATGCACACTGGAATATGGCGTTGAGTTCATTGAGGACGACGAGCTGGTTGAAATCACACCGAAGTCGATTCGTCTGCGCAAGCGTTACCTGACAGAAAGCGATCGCAAGCGCTTTGGTCGTTAAAAAACCAATCGTTAGTTCGCTAACACGCTAGCAAACGCACCGCACGGTCCACAAGGCCTGGCGGTGCGTTTTGCCTTCAGTCAATCAGTCACATCAACACAAACATGAACAGCACCACCGTCACTGAAGCCAAAGCCCCATCGTCTGAGCCAGCCAACTATGTCGTCGTCGAACGGCGCGGCAACGCGGGTCTGATCACGCTGAACCGGCCCAAGGCGCTGAATGCATTGTCTTTGACCATGGTGCGCGATTTGTCGACGGCGTTGACTGCCTTACAAGCCGATCCTGCTGTGATGTTGGTGGCGATCCGCGGGAGCAACAAGGCCGGACGTCCGGGTACCTCTGAGGCTTTGTTTGGTGGCTTTAGCGCGGGTGGTGATATCCGTTATTTCCATCAGGCGGTGTTGGCAAATGACAGCTCTCTGGATGATTTTTTCACCGAAGAATACAGGCTCAATCAACTGATTCATCAGTACCCCAAACCTTTCGTCGCGTTCATGGACGGCGTGGTCATGGGTGGTGGCATGGGCATCAGTCAAGGCGCGAGTTTGCGCATCGTCACAGAGCACACCCGCATGGCTATGCCTGAGACCAATATTGGCCTCTTCCCTGATGTGGGGGGAGGCTACTTTTTGAGCCGTTGTCCCGGTCATATGGGCGAATATTTGGCACTCACCGGTGATGTGATTGGTGCTGATGAAGCCCTGCAATACGGTCTGGCTGATGTGAAGATGGACGCCGCACGTATGCCTGCAGTGTGGGCTGCGCTGGGCACACAAGCATTCACCAACATCGCTGAAGCTAAGAGCTGGCTCGCCAGCGAAGTCGGCCAGCCGGATGCCACCTTGATTCAGCCAGACAGTCACATTGACAGCTTCTTTTCGTTGCTGCGCGTCAAGCACATGGTCGACGCGTTGGATAAAGCCAAGGACGACCGCTGGGCGCAGAAAACCGCAACCGCCTTGCGCAAGCGTTCACCCCTGATGTTGCACGTGACCTTGGAGCAAATTCGCCGTGCTCGGCATATGACTTTGGCCGACGACCTGCGCATGGAGCGCGACATGGTGCACCACAGTTTTTATGACCGACCGGGCACTGCCAGCGAAGTCATGGAAGGCATTCGCGCCTTGGTGATCGATAAGGACTACGCGCCGAAGTGGAATCCGGCGCGTATTGAAGATGTGAAGCCGGGCATGGCGGATGAATTTTTCGTCAGCCCTTGGACGCCAGATAAGCATCCACTGAAGTCTCTGTAAACTTTTAGCGACCGCGTGACTTCATCACGCGCTCAACTTCGCGTTTTCCTTCGCGGTCCTTGATGGTGTCGCGCTTGTCATGCTCGGCTTTGCCTTTGGCCAAGCCAATTTCGCATTTCACTCGACCAGATTTCCAGTGCATATTGAGCGGTACCAGCGTGAAACCTTTTTGCTCGACCTTGGCCAGCAAGCGTTTGATTTCATCTTTGTGCATCAAGAGCTTCTTGGTGCGAATGGAGTCCGGTTGCACATGCGTTGACGCGGTGCCCAGCGGGTTGATCTGGCAGCCGATGATGAAGAGCTCACCATTGCGGATAACGACGTAGCCGTCGGTCAATTGCACTTTGCCCTCGCGGACTGACTTCACCTCCCAGCCTTCAAGCACCATGCCGGCTTCAAAGCGCTCTTCAATGTGGTAGTTGTATGTGGCTTTTTTGTTGTCGGCAATGCGAATAGCAGCGGCTGCCGCTTTTGGCGACAGATTGGCTGCGGGCTTGGCTGGCTTGCCGGAAGAGGCCGCAGCGGGTTTTTTGGAGGAGCTTGCTTCTTTGGTGGCCATGTCTGAGAGGTGAGGGTGCGGGCGGCTAATACAATTACCAACGCAACTGCATTGTATGAAAACCGTTCACAAGTCCGTCCTCCTCTGGTACAGCGCCGAAGAAATGTTTGCACTCGTCACCGACGTTGCGCACTATCCGGCGTTTTTGCCGTGGTGCGACCAAGCCAGTGTGCTGTCGGAAGACGCCACCGGTATGACCGCTAAAGTGGGAATCTCATTTGCCGGCATTAAACAGACATTCACCACCCGCAACCAACACGTAGCAGACCGCGAAGTTGCGATGGAACTGGTCGACGGCCCGTTCTCACATCTCGATGGTCTTTGGACATTCACCCCTCTCGGCGAAGGTCAACGGGCGAGCAAGGTCGACTTCACGCTTCGCTATAGCTTTGCCAATCGGGCACTGGCCGCGCTGGTCGGGCCAGTTTTTGACAAGATTGCCGGTAGCATGGTTGAAGCATTCGTTAAACGTGCAACTCAGGTGTACGGGGAGTCGTGATCAATTGCCTCTCGCCATGAAAATTGCCGTGACCTACGCGCCGAGTCAACGCTTGGCGCAAGAATGGCTTCTAGAACTGACTGAAGGCAGTACGGTCCAACTGGCGCTAGAACAGTCAGGCGTTCAGGCAGATTTTTCTGACATCCCCGAACTCCTAGCCCGAGGTGATTTAAGCCTCGGCATCTGGGGTCGCATCTGCCATGTCGATCAAGTGCTGGCCGATCAAGACCGAATCGAGATTTACCGGCCGCTCCGGGTGGACCCCAAGGTCGCACGCCGCGAACGATTCAGGGGGCAGGGCGTTAAACGCGCAGGGCTGTTCTCAAAAAAACGCGAAGGTGGAAAAGCCGGTTACTGAGAACGCTGCAAGCGCAAAACCCGCTGTTTGCACGGGTACAATCGCGTTTTTGGAGCTTTCCCTATGCGCCTACTCGGCAAAGCGCTGACCTTCGACGACGTCTTGTTGGTCCCTGCGTACTCCCAAGTCCTGCCCAAGGACACATCACTTTCCACCCAGTTTTCTCGCAACATTCGCCTGAACCTGCCTTTGGTTTCGGCCGCGATGGACACCGTCACCGAGGCGCGTCTGGCGATTGCCATAGCCCAGGAGGGCGGCATCGGCATTGTTCACAAAAACTTGACTCCGCAAGAGCAAGCCGCGCATGTGGCCAAAGTTAAGCGCTATGAATCCGGTGTGGTGCGTGACCCTGTCGTCATCACACCAGAACACACCGTGCTGCAGGTGCTTGAGTTGTCTGAACAACTCGGCATCTCTGGCTTCCCGGTTTGCGACGGCGGCAAAGTCATCGGCATTGTCACCAGCCGGGATCTTCGCTTTGAAACCCGCTACGACGTCAAGGCGCACCAGATTATGACGCCGCGTGAAAAGCTGATTACCGTCAAAGAAGGCACTTCGCCAGCCGAGGCCAAGGCTTTGCTTAACAAGTACAAACTTGAGCGCTTGTTGGTGGTCAATGATGACTTCGAGCTCAAAGGCTTGATCACGGTCAAAGACATCACCAAACAAACCAATTTCCCCAACGCTGCGCGCGACGCTTCTGGCCGTTTGCGCGTGGGTGCGGCTGTCGGCGTGGGCGACGGCACGGAAGAACGCGTTGAAGCGCTGGTCCGCGCAGGTGTCGACGCCATCGTGGTGGACACGGCACACGGCCACAGCCATGGCGTGATCGAGCGTGTGCGTTGGGTCAAAAAGAACTATCCGCACATCGACGTGATTGGCGGCAATATTGCCACTGGCGCAGCTGCGTTGGCGCTAGTTGAAGCAGGGGCAGATGCTGTCAAAGTCGGCATCGGTCCTGGCAGCATTTGCACCACTCGCATTGTGGCTGGCGTGGGTGTGCCACAAATCATGGCCATCGACAGCGTGGCCACTGCCCTGCGCGGCACTGGTGTTCCTTTGATAGGTGACGGCGGTATTCGCTACAGCGGCGACATTGCTAAAGCCATTGCGGCAGGTGCAGGCACCGTCATGATGGGCGGCATGTTTGCGGGTACTGAAGAAGCACCAGGCGAAGTCATTTTGTTTCAAGGCCGCAGCTACAAGAGCTACCGCGGCATGGGCAGCATTGGTGCCATGCAGCAGGGCAGTGCAGACCGTTACTTCCAGGAAGCCACTACCGGCAACCCAAATGCAGACAAGTTGGTGCCTGAAGGCATTGAAGGTCGCGTTCCTTACAAAGGTTCCATGGTCTCCATCGTCTACCAAATGGCTGGCGGTTTACGCGCTAGCATGGGCTACTGCGGTTGTGCCACCATCGAAGATATGCAGAACAAAGCGGAGTTTGTCGAGATCACCTCGGCAGGTATCCGCGAAAGCCATGTACATGATGTGCAGATCACCAAAGAAGCGCCGAACTACCGCGCTGACTAATTAGCCCCCACGCTTGTCACTGCGTGTACTACGCTGCTCCCCGAGGGGGTTCATTTTCCTAGGGGCGGCCCATCGGAAAATTGCCCTTGCTTAACGCCATCTGTCGAAACTGCCCCGATTCATGCTCCACCAAAAAATCCTCATCCTCGACTTCGGCTCGCAAGTCACTCAGCTCATTGCCCGCCGTGTTCGTGAGGCGCATGTTTTTTGTGAAGTTCATCCCTGCGATGTGACCGATGAGTGGGTTCGTGAGTACGCCAAAGATGGCAATCTCAAGGGCGTTATTTTGTCGGGCAGCCATGCCAGCGTCTACGAAGAATCGACCGACAAAGCACCTCAAGCTATCTTCGATTTGGGTATTCCGGTGCTCGGTATTTGTTACGGTATGCAGACTATGGCTCAGCAGCTTGGCGGCAAAGTCGAAGGCGGAACCACGCGTGAATTTGGCTACGCCGAAGTGCGCGCTCGCGGCCACACGGCGCTGCTCAAAGATATCGCCGACTTCACCACGCCAGACGGCCACGGCATGCTCAAGGTCTGGATGAGCCACGGCGACAAAGTCACCGAGATGCCACCCGGCTTCAAGCTCATGGCCTCTACCGACTCATGCCCAATCGCCGGCATGGCCGATGAAGTCCGCAAATATTACGCCGTGCAGTTTCACCCTGAAGTCACGCACACCGTGCAAGGTCAAGCACTGCTGAATCGCTTTGTGCTCGACATTTGCGGTACGCGGCCCGACTGGGTCATGGGTGATTACATCGCAGAGGCTGTTGCCAAAATCCGCGAGCAAGTGGGTGACGAAGAAGTCATCCTCGGCTTGTCTGGCGGCGTTGATTCGTCAGTCGCCGCAGCGCTGATCCACCGTGCCATTGGCGACCAATTGACCTGCGTCTTTGTCGACCACGGCTTGCTGCGCCTGAACGAAGGCGACATGGTCATGGACATGTTCGTCGGCAAGCTGCACGCCAAGGTCATCCGCGTTGACGCAGCCGGTCAGTTTCTCGGCCATCTGGCCGGTGTCAGTGACCCTGAAGCCAAACGCAAGATCATCGGCCGTGAATTCGTTGAAGTCTTCAAGGCTGAGGCCGCCAAACTCAAAGCCGCTGATGCGTCGTCCAAAGGTGCCAAGTGGCTGGCACAAGGCACGATTTATCCGGATGTAATCGAGTCCGGCGGTGCTAAAAACAAAAAGGCTATGACCATCAAGAGTCACCACAACGTGGGTGGCTTGCCAGAACAATTGGGTTTGAAACTGCTGGAGCCACTGCGTGAATTGTTCAAGGACGAAGTCCGCGAACTTGGCGTCGCCTTGGGCCTCCCGCACGACATGGTTTATCGCCATCCTTTCCCGGGCCCAGGTCTTGGTGTCCGTATTTTGGGCGAAGTCAAACAGGAATTTGCAGATCTCCTGCGCCGGGCTGATGCGATCTTCATTGAGGAATTACGCAACTTTAAAGATGCAGACAGTGGCAAAAACTGGTACGAACTCACCAGCCAAGCCTTCACCGTTTTTTTGCCAGTCAAAAGTGTTGGCGTCATGGGCGACGGCCGAACTTATGAATATGTCGTGGCTCTGCGCGCAGTGCAAACCAGTGACTTCATGACCGCCGACTGGGCTGAATTGCCCTACGCGCTACTCAAGAAAGTTTCCGGGCGCATCATCAATGAGGTGCGCGGAATTAACCGGGTGACATACGACGTTAGCAGCAAACCTCCCGCGACTATTGAGTGGGAATAATTTTTCGGTAAGCAGTGATGCGTTCTAACGCACTTCATATTCAAGGGAAAACACATGGTCACGATTCTTAAAATTGATTTTGTTTCGGATGTGTCTTGCCCTTGGTGCGTGATTGGACTCAAAGCGCTGGATCAAGCGCTGGCTCGGGTTAGCCCCGAGATCACGGCTGATCTGCACTTTCAACCGTTTGAATTGAATCCGAGCATGGGGCCAGAAGGCCAGGACATCACGGAGCACATCACTCAGAAATACGGCATTTCGGCTGAACAGGCAGAAGCGAACCGAGAGGCGATTCGTCAACGCGGTGCAGCTCTTGGTTTCACGTTTAGCGGCACCAATGCCTCAGGTGGCGGTCGCAGTCGCACATACAACACTTTTGACGCGCACCGCTTGTTGCATTGGGCTGAAACTCAAGGCGAGGGCCACCAGAAGGCGTTGAAAGAGGGACTTTTCAAGACCTACTTCACAGACGGTGAAAGCCCGGCATCACATGACGTTTTATTGAAACTTGCCGCCGAGGTGGGTTTGGATGCAACGCGTGCCGCCGAAATTTTGAGCTCAGGTGAATACACGGTGGACGTCCGTGAACGCGAAGATTTTTACCAGTCGCAGGGCATTCATTCCGTCCCAGCAATCATCATCAACGACAAACACCTGATATCTGGCGGTCAGCCGGTCGAGGTTTTTGAGCAGGCTTTACGTCAGATTGCTCAAGCCGCAGACTAGTTTTATAGGCTCAGTGACTATGTATTTACCGTCACATTTCAAGGGCGAGTGGACTGAGCACGCAGCGCCGCTGATACGGGCTGATCCATTCGCTAGTCTGATCAGCACCGATGACACGGCTTTGCCCTATGTCACACACTTGCCTTTGCTGTTGCAAGATCAGTCGTCTGAAGCTGGTGGCAATACGCCTGTACTGCTGGGTCATGTCGCGCGCGGTAATCCGCATTGGCGATACCTGCAGACCAGACCTAAAGCTGTGGTGACTTTTCTGGGGGCACACGCCTATTTGTCGCCGCAGGTGTATCCCGACTTAGCTCGCGTTCCGACTTGGAATTACCTCGCCGTGCACTGCACGGTTGAGGCCGTATTGATCGACGCCCCAGACGCCAAAGACGCCTTGTTGAAAAAACTCATTGGCGATCATGAACCGGCTTACGCGGCGCAATGGCGTTCGTTGGACGCCGATTACCAACGCAAGATGTTGGCCGGCATTGTCGGCTTTGAGCTGCGCGTGACGGCATTTGAATGCAAGCTCAAACTGAACCAACACCGACCTGAAGCCCATGACGCCACGCTGCGCATGTATACCACCGGTAGCAGCCATCAACGCACGCTGGCTGAATGGATGATCCGGCTCAAAGGCAACCCAGCATGAGCGCAACAGGCGAGCGTGACTTTGAGATGATGCGAGTCGCACTAGCCGAAGCCCGAGCCGCCATGACTGTAGGTGAGGTGCCTGTGGGTGCGGTAGTGGTCAAGGATGGCCAGATCATTGCCACTGGACGGAACTCACCGATAGATGGACACGACCCGACGGCGCACGCTGAGATAGTGGCTTTGCGCTCGGCAGCCCAGGTGCTGGGTAATTACCGTCTGGATGCCTGCGAATTGTTCGTAACGCTAGAGCCCTGTGTCATGTGCAGTGGCGCGATACTGCAGGCGCGGCTCAAGCGGGTGGTATTTGGTGCAACAGAACCCAAAACTGGAGCTGCCGGTTCGGTCTTGAACCTGTTTGCAGAAGAGCGCATCAACCACCAGACCGCTGTTCAGGGCGGCGTCTTGGCCGATGAAAGTGCGGCCTTGCTACAGACATTTTTTGGCGAGATGCGCGCTGTGCGGCGCGAAGAAGCGCGGCTCAATCATCCGCTGCAGGACTTCGCCTTGCGCACGCCAGATACAGTATTTGAAGGATTGCCAGACTACCCGTGGCAGCCCAATTACATCAGTGACTTGCCCGAATTGGCTGGCTTGCGCATGCACTATCTGGACGAATACGGCAGGCTAGGCAGGACTCCAGCGTTGACTTTTCTTTGCCTCCACGACTGCCCTAGTTGGAGCTATCTATACCGCAAGATGATTCCAGTATTTTTGGCTGCAGGCCACCGAGTGGTTGCACCTGACATGATTGGTTTTGGCAAAAGCGACAAACCCAAGAAAGACAGTTTTCACAACTTCAATTTTCATCGACAGACGCTACTTGAACTGGTTGAACGGCTTGATCTGAAGAACGTGGTGCTGGTACTTCAAGACGGGGGAGGTTTGCTGGGTCTTAGCTTGCCGATGTCTGCACCGCAGCGTTATAACGGCTTGCTGACCATGAATACCTTGTTGGCCCACGGGGAGGAGGAATGCGCCGCCTACGACGTGCCTTTTGTCGATCGCGGGCACCGCGCTGCACTACGGGCTTTTCCGCGCATGGTGCAAGAATCGCATGACGTTGAAGACGCTGAGAGCACTGCGTTAGCTCAGCAGGCGCGGGCGTTTTGGGCCAATCAATGGACGGGGCAATCCCTGTTGGCCCTTGACGGGGCAGATCAAGGCGAAAGCATGGCGCCAGAGGCGCTCCGGTTTTTCGGCCGGCCTTGATCTCTGCGCAAGTCAGTCCGGCTGACAGCCAATGGGATAATTGCCCTCGTGAAAAAACATATCTACATCTTTTCCCCCTCGAGCGCTGTGCGCGACAAGGCCAGCTTCAAACGCGGAATTGCCCGACTGAAAACCTTGGGGCATGAAGTCGAAATAGATGAATCGGCCTTGGCCAGTCACCAGCGCTTTGCCGGCGACGACGAAACACGGCTGGCCGCTATACAACGGGCCGCAGCCAGCGGCGCAGACATCGCGCTGATTTCCCGTGGTGGCTACGGCTTGACGCGCATCTTGCCCGGCATCAACTACAAGGCCGTGGCCAAGGCGGTCGCTAAGGGCACGCAGTTTGTGGGCTTGAGTGATTTCACCGCGTTTCAATCGGCCTTGCTTGCCAAGACTGGCACCATCAGTTGGGCGGGTCCCGCGCTCGGAGAAGATTTTGGTGTCGACGGTACGCCCGACGACATCATGGAGGCGTGCTTCGACGACTTGGTGAGCGGTCAAGGCGAGGGCGCTGGGTGGCAGTTGCCTAAATTTGCAACACAGGCAGCGGCACTGACAGCGACCGCAAAATCAACTGATTTCAAAGTCAACAATGCCGTGCTCTGGGGTGGTAATTTGGCAGTCTTGTCGTCGCTGGTCGGCACCCCTTATTTACCTCAAATCAAGGGTGGTATTTTGTTTTTGGAAGACGTGCATGAGCACCCGTATCGCATCGAGCGCATGCTCACGCAGTTGCTGCATGCTGGTGTGTTGGCGCATCAAAAAGCCATCGTTTTTGGCCAGTTCACCAATTTCAAACTGGTCCCGCATGACAAAGGTTTCAAACTCGCATCGGTCGTGAAGTGGCTGCAATCTCAAGTCAAAGCGCGTGTATTGACGGGATTGCCGTTTGGCCACGTGTCCACCAAAGTGCTGTTGCCAGTCGGTGCGACCGTGAGCTTGGTGGCAGAGGGGCGCGAGGCCTTTTTGCTCTGGGGTCATGTGCACTGAACAGTGACATGACGTCGACATTTAAACCGCTACTGAATCCAGATTGACACGGTCCCAGTGCCGGTACGGGAGCATGGCTGCGATGAACGCCTGGCTGATTTGGCCGTCAATGGCTTTCAGGCTGTCGACGATCACTACGCCGGGTGTTGGTACCGTCAGCGCGGAGTCTTTTTGTGGGCACATGCTGAAGCCCAAGGTGCTGAGCAAATGAGCCCCTTCGTTGATGGCGCAGATCGGCTTGCCGTGTTTGTAGGCTTCGAGTGCGAAGTGCACCGCCTTGCCGAGTCCACATAGCTGTTCAGCACTGCCTAAACCACCAGGTAGCAACACTGCGTCAAACATCACGGACGATGTATTGCTGAAGGTTAAATCCACCGCCAGCGTGCGGCCGCTGGCGGTCCTGATATGACCAAGGTGCGGGCCAATTACTTGGCATGTCAAACCCACTGCGGTCAGTTCCAGTATCACACGCTTAACTGAGGTTAGATCCACTCCGTCAGCCGCTAAGACGGCTACTTTTCGGGTTCGGATGTCAGGCTTATAACGCCCGACCATGCTTAACGAAGGCGCCTCGTCAAGGAGACTCTTTTTCTTGTAATCTCTAAAACCTAAGCGACCTGCCGCAGCGCTAGGGTCTGGAATATGAATGCCGAGTTGCGCTCCAACGCGAGTTGCCAGCTTCATGTCTACATGCGCTAGGTTGTCTACCATGCGTTGCCGAATTTCGGTGGTTTCAACGTTGGATAAATCGAATCTGAAGGCCGCAACGATGTGGTCTTTTTCAACTTGGCTCTGGCTGTTCCAGAACAAGGTGGCCTGCGAAAAATGATCGTCAAAGGAGGGGCTTTGATGCCGCTTTTTAATCGGTGCAACAGCATCAGGAGATGACTGAAATCCTTGCGCTGAACCGTCCACACGAAACTCAGTACCGGCCGATAGCGTATTGGGTTCGTAACTCACCCGGCCTTTGTGGCTGGTGTATTGGTGGCTGCCGCCTCGCTGAAAATGATGGACTGGGCAGATTGGTCTATTGATTGGCAAACCTTGAGCATTCGGACCCCCTAGGCGCGACAACTGACTATCTGTGTAAGAAAACAAACGCCCTTGTAACAAGGGGTCATTGGAGAAATCAATGCCAGGCACCAGATTCCCAGGGTTGAATGCCACCTGCTCACTTTCTGCAAAGAAATTGGCTGGGTTACGGTTCAATACCATACGCCCTATCGGCAAAATGGGCACCATTTCCTCGGGAATCAGTTTTGTGGCGTCAAGCAAATCGATGCCCAACTCAGCCTCTTTGCTCTCTTCTATTAATTGCACACCCAACTCCCATTCTGGGAAATGTCCTTTTTCAATGGCATCCCAAAGGTCACGACGATGAAAGTCAGGATCTTGCCCCGCGATCTTCTGCGCTTCATCCCATGCCATGCTGTGCAGGCCCAACCTAGGTTTCCAGTGAAACTTCACACAACAGGATTGGCCGTGCGAATTGACCAGCCGAAAGGTATGCACGCCAAAACCCTCCATCATTCGGTAACTGCGTGGAATTGCCCGGTCTGACATCAGCCACATCAGCATGTGAGTGGACTCCGGCATCAGCGAGACAAAGTCCCAAAAAGTGTCATGTGCCGATGAGGCTTGTGGCAGCTCTTGATGCGGCTCCGGCTTAAGCGCATGGACTAAGTCTGGGAACTTGATCGCGTCTTGAATGAAGTACACCGGCATGTTGTTACCGACTAAGTCGTAGTTACCCTGCGCTGTATAAAATTTAACTGCAAAGCCGCGGACATCGCGCACCGTATCCGCTGAGCCGCGAGATCCGATCGCTGTTGAAAAGCGGACGAATACAGGCGTTTCTATCGCTGGGTCCTGTAAAAAATCAGCGCTTGTGTAAAGTGACAATGGTTTGTAGAGCTTAAAAAATCCATGCGCCGAGGCACCCCGTGCATGAACGACACGCTCAGGAATACGCTCATGGTCAAAATGCGAGAGTTTTTCTCGGAGAATGAAGTCCTCCATCAAAGTCGGTCCACGTGGCCCGGCTTTCAGTGAATTGTGGTTTTCTGGAATCTGTACACCCTGCTGAGTTGTCAGTAGGCTGATACTTTCATACTTGGCATTTCCAATAGAAATGTTTTTATCACTGGCTTTACGCCGCGCTGTAGACATCTTGATTCCTGTACATCATTGACTTAGCTTCAGGAATTCAAAAAAGAACCCTTACAACCGAGACCCTACGATAGGGGATCCTTCGATGCGAGCAGAGGGTTGGTCAACACCAAACGCTGTCAGTGATGTCGTCGCTGGACGTGGGACAAATCCGACCCTGTGTTTGATTCATCACTCACACAGACGATTCGATTCTCAGATTAACTTCAATTTCTATGAAATTTTTGAGGCCAACATCATGAATCTTGATCTCCAAGACACGCATAAATCAAATGGCTCACACCATGGAAAACTCAGCCACCGACCTCTGAACGAAGAGGTTTTGCAGTCTGCCGTCGAGGCGGCAAAAGATGAGGTGTTCAATACCAATACCGCGCAACCTCATTCACATGAAGCCCGTCGCCTATACCAGCGTATGGAAGATCGGTTGACGCAGTTTGTTTTGCTGGAACCGATCAAGGCTTCAGTCATGGCTGCGAGTTTGGGCGCATTAATGGCCTTGGTTCTTGAACACCGCCTGAAGAGGCTGGTGGGTCCATTGCGTTGAACGCCACCAAGGAGGTGGCGCATCTTTTGGAGAATTTACTTGACCAGTAAGACGGGTATGCTGGCTTCTGCCAGCACGCGTTGGGCAACGCTGCCCATGACGGCCCGTCCGATCAAGCCATGGCCGTGTGTGCCCATGACGATCATGTGCACTTTTTCCTTCGTCGCAGCTTTGAGGATCTCTGTCGCAGGACTTCCCGCCACCCAACTCGTGCGGTAATGAAGTTTGTGTTTAGTCAGGAATCGCTCAATGGATTTGAGGACCTTGGTCGCTTCGTCGTTGTGATAATCACGGACGATGGATGCGCCGACCATGCGCTGTACGCGGTGTGGGATGGGCGGCTGCACATTGATCACGACTAACTCGTCTTCAGGGCCGCACATTGTTTCATGAGTGACGAGAAAGGCGAGGGCCTTTTTAGTGAATTCGCTACCGTCAGCCGGGAAAAGAATTTTCATATGTATCTTTCTTGTTGCTCCGCAACGGTTGTTATTCCAAAGCTTCTTTTTTATCACTGTGGCGTATAACCAGCACCGGCACAGGTGCAAGCCGAATAATCTGTTCCGCGCCGCTTCCCAACATCATCCTGCCCAAGCCGCGACGCCCATGCGTACCAACCACAATCAAATCGGCCTTGAAGCGCGTGGCCGCGTCCGCTACCACTTCAGCAAGTCGTTCCCCAAAGTTGTCAAACAGTTCTGTGTCGGCGGGCACGCCAGCGGACTTCGCCACGACCAAGGCGTCTTCCAAAATTTTGCTGCCGCTTTGGCGCATAATTTCAATAACTTCACCTGAGTAAGCGCCATACGGATCTGCGGCCAGCGGTGTAATTCCTTCGACAACATGCACAAGATGGACTTGCCCACCCGAGTCGCGGGCCATCTGCAAAGCTGCAATCATGGCTTTGGTAGCTGTCTCGCTCCCATCAACCGGGACCAAAATTCGTTGGTACATAGTTAGCTCCTTTTAGTTATTTTTATTATCAGTTGCGACAGGACGAGACAGCCTTGATCTGCATCAACAAGGGGTCTCAAAATCGTGTAGGACAAAACCGAGTGGTCGCTTCCTTATTGACTATTGAATTTGTAACTTTTTGGCTGTAGTCGTTAGTTTTTTGGGCAGCTCAAGTGTTAGCACTCCGTCTGCGTAGCGGGCTTGCGACTTAGCTTCGTCTACGTCCTGCGCTAAGCTGAAGCTGCGTGAAATACTGCCGCGATAACGCTCACTGCGCAGCACTTTGTCGCCATTTCCACGGGTCTCTTTGTCACGCTTCATTTCCGCATCTATTTGAACGACGTTGCCGTCGATTCGAATGTTGATATCTTCTTTTTTGACTCCTGGCAGATCAGCCTTGATCTCGTAAGCTTTTTCTTTTTCAGAGACATCTAGTTTCATTTGCAGTTCAGGCATGTCTGCATCAAATGTGACGGGCGCCAGAAAGCGCCGGAAGGCAGTCTCAATAGAGTCGCCAAAAGTAGGGTCAGTCACGCGAAGGTTGCTCATGTCATTTCTCCAGATGAGGGGGTGTGTTCAATGCGAATTAAATGCAACGATCAATGCGATATAAAGATCGTCACACTGACTATTGAAGACAGAACAACTCGTGGTCAAGGCCATCCATCATCTAATCAACGTGTCAGTTACAGCGCTTGATGGCGTGGGAATTTTTCATGTTCATGCCTCGTCTGGCATGCCGCGCAATAGGCTGATGACGGTAAGGCCTGCAATCGACGTAAATCTATCGCTTCGCCACAATCCAAGCACTTGCCGTAATGGTGCTCAGCGATCCGGCGTTGCGCGCTCACCACCTGTAACAACTCAGCCTCTAGGCGGTGTGCATTGGCGCGGTCAAGTCGGGCCATTGTTTCCTCAACGGCGACATCTTTGAAATCAAGCACCTCGTGTCCCACCATGCTATTTACGGTATTGGGAAGGTTGTCTAAAGCACGTAACTCTGCTCGTATTGTCTCCTCTCGCTGCCGCAGCAAAAGTGCGAATCGTGGCTCGTCTTGGTTGTCATAAGTGTCCATGTGGCAATCTCCTCATTCTCACGGGTGTGCATTTCATTTCCGAGTTTAATTTTGAGCCCCTCAAGCGTTTGGATATTGATCTTGCTCAAACACAGACGGCACCAGCGCGCTAAGCTGCAATGCTTTACAAGCTGAATAAAGCACAGCCGCACCATGACCGTACGCCATCTCGAAACCATGTTTCAGCCGACCTCGGTTGCCCTCATTGGTGCGTCTGACCGCGAGGGCAGTTTAGGATCGGTGGTTTTGCACAACCTGAAGCTGGGTGGTTTCAAGGGTCCCATCTGGCCTGTGAATGCCAAGCATGCACTGGTCGATGGCGAGCCTGCGTGGTCTGATGTGGATGCATTGCCTTTCGCACCAGACTTGGCTGTGATTTGTACCCCCGCTGACACCGTGCCTGAATTGCTGACGGCGCTGGGCCGCAAAGGCACACGCGCAGCCATTGTGCTGAGTGGTGGCATGAAAGCCACGACGGCCAGTGGGATCACCATCGAACAAGCCATGTTGGATGCGTCACGTCCGAATTTGCTGCGCGTCTTGGGACCAAACTGTATCGGTGCGCTGGTGCCTGGCGCCGCACTGAATGCGAGTTTTTCGCCGGGCAATGCTTTGCCGGGCAAGCTGGCGTTTGTCACCCAATCGGGTGCGCTTGCGACGGCCATGCTGGATTGGGCGAATAGTCTCGGCATTGGGTTTTCGCACTTTGTCTCTTTAGGCGACAGCGCTGACGTTGACTTTGGCGACATGCTGGATTACCTCGGCAGTGACCCTGAAACGCGGGCGATATTGATGTACGTCGAGTCGATCAAAACAGCGCGCAAATTCATGTCTGCGGCGCGCGCAGCTGCTCGCAACAAGCCGGTGATCTTGGTGAAGGCTGGCCGTGCGCCAGCAGGTGCCAAGGCGGCAGCTTCACATACAGGTGCACTCGCTGGATCTGATGTGGTTTTTGACGCGGCTGTTCAGCGTGCCGGTATGTTGCGCGTGGACACGCTCGAAGCTTTGTTTGACGCCGCTGAAACACTCTCCAATATGCAGCACTCGTGGCCTTTAAAAGGGGAGCGGCTGGCCTTGGTGACCAATGGCGGTGGTGCGGGCGTTTTGGCGGCAGATTCCCTTTCGCTTGGCGGTGGCTCCCTCGCCGAATTGAGTTCCGCCACACTGGCCGCATTAGATGCCTGCCTGCCCGCGACTTGGTCCAAAGGAAATCCGGTGGACATCATTGGGGATGCGCCGGTGAGTCGCTACCAAGCAGCGCTGCGGGTGTTGCTGAACGCACCGGAGGTCGATGGTCTGCTTTTCATGCACGCGCCGACCGCCATTGTCTCTGCCACACAGATTGCCTCGGCCTGCTTACCGTTGATGCAGTCCACCAACAAACCGGTTTTGGCTTGCTGGCTGGGTGGTGCGGTGGTGGCAGCCGCGCGTCAAGCTTCGGCGGCTGCCGGCATTGCCAACTACAACACCCCTGAACGTGCTACCGCCGCATGGCTTCAGTTGGTTAACTTCAACCGTAACCAGCAGGCATTGCAACAACTTACCACCGCGTCTGTGCCCGATCTGCTGCCTGACCGTGCCACTGCACAAAGGTTGGTTCAAGAGGCCTTGCAAGACGGCCGTGAATGGCTTGGCGACGAGGGTTCGCAAGCTTTGCTGCAAGCGTATGGCATTCCCGTTATCGACACGCGTAAAACGGCAACCGCCGATGCCGCTGTGATGGCGGCCGAATCGATGGGTTACCCAGTGGCACTGAAGATCATCTCTCCGCAAATCATCCACAAGTCGGACGTCGGCGGTGTGGCACTCGGCTTGGCGTCTGCGGCCGAAGTGCGCGCAGCCGCTGAACTGATGACAGAGCGCGTGACAGTGTTGCGGCCTGATGCCGTGCACCAGGGTTTCACGGTACAGGCGATGGCGCATCGATCGGGCGCACATGAACTGATTGTGGGCATCAACACCGACCCGCTATTCGGCCCAGTGCTGTTACTGGGTGAGGGTGGCACGGCTGTTGAATTGCATGCGAACCATGCTGTGGCCTTGCCGCCACTCAACACTAGCCTCGCCAACGATCTTGTTCTGCGCAGTCAACTGGGCAAACTGCTCAGCGGCTACCGAGGCAACCCAGCGGCCAACCAAGCCGCCTTGGTCGATACCTTGTTGAAAATGTCGCTGCTCGCTTGTGATTTGGCTGAAGTGGCTGAACTCGACATCAACCCCTTGCTGATTGACGCAGATGGCGTGTTGGCAGTTGATTCGCGTGTGCGCATCAAAGCCAGTACCGCGCGCGATGGGTCACACTTGGCCATTCGGCCTTACCCCGCGGCGCTGGAAGAGCGCTTCCACTTGGCCAACAGAGAAGTTTTGTTACGACCGATTCGGCCTGAAGATGGTGGTCGACTTCAGCATTTTTACGCCGACGCCACTCCCGCAGATATGCGTCTTCGTTTTTTCATGGCGAGGCGCGAAGTTCCTCACTCTGAGTTGGCGCGTTACAGTCAGATCGATTACGACCGTGAGATGACATTTGTCGCCTTGGGGAAGTCGCACACAGGTGAAGAGCGCATGTTGGGTGAGGTACGGGCCGTTTGCGATCCTGATAATTTCCGCGCTGAGTTCGCGATTCAGGTGGCCACGCATTGGCAGGGCAGGGGCCTGGGCCGATTGCTGCTGGACAAGCTGTTACGCTACTTGCGAGCCCGCGGCACTGTCGAAGTGGTGGGTGAATGCTTGCCAGAAAATTTAAGTGTTGCATCACTCGCGCGTCACGTCGGCTTCTCGGTCACTTCCGGTAGTGCTCCCGATATTCTGTCGATGCGGCTTATTCTCAACCCAGCAACGTTGGACGTCACATGACACGTTTTCGTCATATTCTTGTACCGGTCGATGGCAGCCCGACTTCTGACAAGGCACTTGAAGAAGCCATTCGTCTGGCTATTTTCAGCGGCGCCAAAATCAGCCTTCTGCATGTGATGGATGATCTCCATCACATCTCTGGATTTGAGCCCGCGTCCTACTATGTCCAGCAGGTGGTTCCGAGGATGCGAGCCGCTGGTGAGAGCCTGCTGGCGAAAGAAGGTGAAAAGGTGCTGGCCCGCGGGCTGCAGGTTGAGTGCGTACTGATTGCCGAAGGACCGGGCCGTGTTTGTGAGCACGTGGCGGAACACGCCCGCATCAGCCATGTTGATTTGATCGTGGTCGGCTCGCATGGTCGCCGTGGGATGGGTCGGGTGCTACTAGGCAGCGATGCGGAGCAGATTATTCGCTATGCACCCGTGCCTGTCCTAGTTGTGCGCTGAGTTGGTTCAACCTGCCCGTGCCACGATCTCTTGACGGACATGTTGTACATGCGCTGAACCGGCGTCATCGGCCTCGTCTTCACGGCCCATTCGGACAGCCAAAGCGATTTTCCTGTAGTCCCTCAGGCGCAGCTTTTGCAATGTTGGTAGCCGATGCTGTGCATAGACGATGGGCATTTGAATTGTGGGAAACAAGCGCTTGAGTTCACGGTTGCCGCCCATGTCTAGCAAGCAGCGATAAAAACGGCGGCGAGCGCTTGTGAAAGCTGTTGCATCGTTTTCAATATTCGCTGTCTGCAAGGCCTTCAGACTCTCATTCAAAATTGGTTTCAAGCCTGAGGCAGAAGCACCGCGTGCCGCGCTACGGGCTAACAAGCCCGTCATGCGCTCGGCTACCGCTAGCACGTCGAGCGTTTCTTGCATGGAAAGCGAACGAATGGCCGCGCCTTTGTGTCGGTGCAGTTCCACAACACCTTCAGCAGCTAAGCGTTGCAGGGCTTCGCGTACCGAGTTGCGGCCGACCGCAAACTGCTCAGCCAAATCACTTTCAACGAGGCGCTGTGCCGGTACCAGCTTTTGCAACTCCAAAGCGTTGACGATGCCCAAAAAAACCACATCAGATGCGCTGATCGAATCTTGGGCCGCAACGGCGCCAGACGCACCGCTGGGGCGCAGAGGGTTGGCGTTGGACTTGATGGATTGAATGGCAGGTCTCATGGCGCTTATTGTCAACCCATCAGCCCTGTCTTTGTTGATTAAATTGTCCTACAATATTTTTACGATAAGAAAGTATTGGAGAAAACATGATGTCCAGTTCGTCTCAACTTCTGGGAAAACGTGCTGTGGTGACGGGCGCATCTAGCGGCCTTGGTGCACATTTCGCTGAACTGCTGGCCAGTCATGGTGCCGACCTTGTGCTGGTCGCTAGACGTTTAGACGCACTGGACGCGGTAGCTGAAAAAGTTCGTTCTCACGGACACCCCGTTCAAACCATTTCGCTCGACGTCACCAACAGTGACTCGCGTGCGTGTCTTGCTGTTGCAGCCGGGGCGGTGGATATTCTGATCAACAATGCCGGCGTTGTCCGCGAAGGTCCTGCGTTGAAACACACGGAGAACGACTGGGACACGGTGCTGGATACCAACCTTAAAGCTATGTTTTTTGTGGCACAGACATTGGCTCCGGGCATGCGTGATCGCGGCCATGGTGCCATTGTGAATGTGGCCTCAATCTTGGGCCTTCGACAAGCGGGTGGCGTGGTTTCCTACGCGGTGTCTAAAGCCGGTGTGATTCAGCTGACGAAATCACTCGCTCTTGAATGGGCGCGCTACGGTATACGCGTCAATGCGATTGCCCCCGGTTACGTCGAGACCGAACTCAATCAGGATTTCTGGGTCACGGATGCAGGCCAGGCCTTGATCAAACGGATTCCACAACGTCGACTTGGACAGCTGTCTGACCTGGATGGGCCGATGCTTCTCCTTGCGTCAGATGCTTCTCGCTACATGACGGGTTCAGTGCTGGCAGTTGACGGCGGACATCTTGTCAGCAGTCTTTGATCAATCTGATGTGTCCTCAGTATCTTTACCATCCCCACTAGAAAGACACACTATGCACACCCCGAGCCCCACTGAACGCAGCCGAATTTTGGCAGATCGTGTTGAAGCTTTTGTGCGCGAAACCGTCATCCCCTATGAGCGTGACGCCCGTTGCACACCGCATGGCCCGACTGAAGAACTGGTTGCAGAATTGCGTGCGAAGGCCCGTGCGGCCGGGTTGATGACACCACACATCCTGCCTGATGGCGCCCACCTCAGCCAGTTAGAAACGGCTGCCGTTTTGAAACGCTCTGGTCTGTCCCCTCTAGGCCCTGTGGCGGTCAACACCATGGCCCCAGATGAGGGAAATATGTTTCTGTTGGGCAAGATCGCCACTGATGCGCAAAAGGTGCACTTTCTCGAACCCCTGATTCGCGGAGAGGCTCGATCAGCATTTTTCATGACCGAACCAGCCTCGGAAGGTGGAGCCGGGTCTGACCCTTCGATGTTGCAAACCACCGCGGTACAAGACGGCGATGACTGGTTGATCAACGGCCGCAAGATGTTCATCACAGGGACAAAGGGCGCTTCTGTTGGCATCGTCATGGCTCGTACCGGCACTGGTGAGCACGCGCAAGCCACTATGTTTTTGTTCGACTTGCCGAACCCCGCTGTACGCATTGAGCGGGTGCTCGACACGATGGACAGTTCCATGCCGGGTGGCCATGCGCAGGTCCTTTTCGATCAGCTCCGGGTCCCCAATAGTCAGGTCTTAGGCGCAGTCAATGAAGGTTTTCGATACGCCCAAATACGCCTTTCACCTGCACGTTTATCGCACTGCATGCGTTGGCACGGTGCGACGACGCGCGCGCATGAGATTGCCGTGCACTATTCAACAACCCGTAAGGCCTTTGGTAAATTACTCGTTGACCACGAAGGCGTGGGTTTCATGCTGGCCGACAACTTGATTGATTTGCAGCAATCGGCCTTGATGATTGATTGGTGCGCTGGTGTTTTGGATGGTGGCTCACAAGCCACGACGGAAAGCTCGATGGCCAAGGTCGCAGTGTCTGATGCTTTGTTTCGGGTTGCGGACCGTTGTGTTCAGGTCATGGGAGGGAGCGGTGTTTTGCGCGACACCATTGTCGAACAAGTCTTTCGTGAAGTCCGTGCTTTCCGAATTTACGACGGCCCAACAGAAGTGCATAAATGGTCTATCGCCAAGAAAATTAAACGCGATGCGCTGCCAAAGAAATTAGCATGATTGACGCTGAAAATTTTGGCGGAACCATCCCGGTTCGTGAGCAGCACCGCATTGACGAGAGTGCACTTACTCGCTGGATGCAGGAGAACGTCTCCGGTTTTCAGGGACCGTTGGTGGTGGATCAGTTCAAGGGCGGCCAATCTAATCCGACCTACCGCTTGCGCACACCACTTCATTCCTACGTTTTGCGCAGAAAACCACCCGGTTTGCTTCTCAAGGGTGCACATGCTGTTGAGCGGGAGGCGAGGGTGATGGCCGCTCTAGGAACCGTTGACTTCCGGGTTCCTAAAATTCATGGCCTTTGCTTAGATGAATCGGTCATCGGTAGCTGGTTCTTTGTGATGGACATGGTTGAAGGTCGTATTTTTTGGGATGCCAGTTTTACCGATGTGCCTCGTGCACAGCGGGCTGATTATCTGGATGCAATGAATTCGACTTTGGCGACTTTACACAGCATTTCACCTGAATCTATCGGGATCGCTGACTTTGGCCGTAGCGGCGGTTATGTCTCACGGCAGATTGCTCGCTGGTCGCAACAGTACCTTCAAGATGAACTGGCGGGTCGTTATCTGGCCATGGACAAATTGGTTGAATGGCTTCCTGCGCACATTCCAACGGATGATGAAACCGCGATTATCCACGGTGACTTTCGGGTAGACAATATGATTTTTCACCCTACGGAACCGCGTGTCTTGGTTGTGCTCGATTGGGAGTTGTCTACCCTCGGTCATCCTTTGGCCGACTTTGCCTACAACGCCATGATGTATCGGATGCCTCCCGATATTTTGGGTGGTATCCGCGGTTTGGATCTCAGTGCACAAGGCCTTCCTGATGAAGCTGCTTATGTAGCCGCTTATTGTTTTCGAACCGGCCGCGTTGGCATGCAGGATCTGGACTTTTATAT
The DNA here is from genome assembly GCA_947450695.1 of Comamonadaceae bacterium. GTDB lineage: Bacteria > Pseudomonadota > Gammaproteobacteria > Burkholderiales > Burkholderiaceae_C > Polaromonas. The sequence continues at coordinate 74,088 of CANFWV010000001.1, read as the reverse complement.
TGCCTTCAATATGTTTCGCTTTGCGGCGATTCTTCATGGCATCCGTGGTCGTGTGAAACGCGGGACAGCAACGAGTGCTGATGCTCAATCTATGGGCGATCGATATATGCGGGTGGCGGATCTTGCGTGGGAGCAGATTGAGCTCATCAAGGTCCGCTGAATGTCATTCCTTCTATATGAATCTCCATCTCTGCGAGTACCATCACGGGCGGTGTTGGTGACAACGCTATAGCAGGTGATTTTTATTTCACCTCTGCTCAAAATACATTACTTAACATAATATACATCGTGGAATATGTCTGATGGCTGCCTTTGAGTGAAGGTCAGCTGTGAACTTAGTGAATACCCTTACTTAAAACCGATGCAGAGCTTCCCCTCACACTGAAGTTCATTGCCGGCATGGGCTGGCGTCAAAAGGAAACATCATGAACAACAACAACATCACTGGCAAAGTCATTGTCATCACAGGCGCCAGCAGCGGATTGGGTGAAGCGACCGCTAGACACTTAGCGGCGCGAGGCGCAGTCTTGGTCCTGGGAGCACGCCGTATCGACAAACTGGAAACCATTGCCAAAGAATTACGTGCGGCTGGCGCCAAGGTTGAAGTCCTCACGACCGATGTCACCCAAGCCGCTCAAGTCAAAGCACTTGTACAAAAAGGCATTGATGTCTTTGGTCGTATTGATGTGCTAATCAATAACGCAGGGCTAATGGCCATTGCGCCACTGACAGCACGCAAAGTTGATGAATGGGAGCGGATGATCGACATCAACATCAAAGGCGTGTTGTATGGAATCGCGGCGGCACTGCCCGTATTTCAAACGCAAGGCAGCGGTCATTTCATTAATTTAGCGTCGGTCGCAGGACTCAAAGTGTCTAGCCCCGGTGGTACGGTTTACAGCGGGACCAAATTTGCTGTTCGCGCCATCTCAGAGGGCTTACGGCATGAAGTCGGAGGCAGCATCCGCAGCACGATCATTTCACCCGGTGCGGTGGAATCCGAGCTGAAATTCGGCAGTACGGACGAAGCCAGCGTGAAAGCAGTCGGCGTGAAGTACGAAATCGCGATTCCAGCTGACTCGGTGGCGAGGGCGATTGCCTACGCTATTGAGCAACCCTCAGACGTCGATATCAACGAAATCGTATTGCGCCCTGCAATTCAGGATTACTGATCACCACTGTCCGATCGGCTGTGGCTGTTTTAGCGGTGGCTGTTTTGGAGTGCCAGTGGGTGTGAGAAGTTTGATGGCGTCAGGCCTACTGGCGCGCTGAGCGAAGTCAAGGGCCGTCAACCCTTGCTGGTTTTTTTGCGACGGCTGGGCACCCTCTTCTAAAAGAAGTTTGACAGCCGCACCCGTGCCGTACTGGGCCGCCATCATCAGAGGTGTGGTGCCGTTAGGTGATTCAGGGTCAACAAAAGCGTTGTGATCAAGTAGCAAACGCATCATCTCAAGATGCCCTTTAGACGCTGCGTAATGCAGCGGCGTCCATCCGGTTTTGTTAACGTCAGCGTCTTTTTCAATGAGCCTTTTGGCCAAGCTCACATGATCATTCAAGGCTGCGTACATGAGAGGACTTTCATCCTGGGCATTCAAGAAATTGACGTCGATGCTTGGTGCCGCTAGAAGCGCTTCGGCCGCTTTTAAAGTTGAGTCAGCCAGCGCCATGGCCAAGCCGTGGCGAGCCTGGGGGTCAATGGTGTTGGGGTCAAAACCACGCTTGATCAGTGCGGTGATGGTATTTGGATCGTCACGTTTGATGGCTGTGAAAAAATCTTCATATGAGCCAGCATGGGCTGAAAAAAATACTGTAAAAACAAGGCTTAGTATCGATAGCTTAAAGTAAATTATGAAGATTTTCATGGTGTTGGGGAGCAAGGTTTAAGTCGCCAAGACGCCCGTAAACAAGCGTTCAAAGTTACGACTCGTGGCCTCTGCGACCGCCTCGACGGGCACGCCACGGACCTGCGCAATTTGCTGGGCAACCAAGGGAACATACGACGGATTGTTGGTTTTTCCGCGGTGTGGCATCGGGGCTAAGTAGGGACTGTCAGTCTCGATCAGCATCCGGTCCATGGGCACAAACGCAGCAACTTCACGCAGGTCAGCAGCGGTCTTGAAGGTCAAAATGCCAGAAAAAGAGATATAAAAACCCAGGTCCAGCGCCGCACGCGCAACAGCTTGGCTTTCAGTGAAGCAATGAAACACCCCGCCTGCACTGCCTTCGCTGGCGTCTTCTCCCTCTTCCTTCAATATGGCGAGTGTGTCATCGGAAGCCTTCCGGGTGTGAATGATCAGTGGCTTGCCGGTTTGACGCGCGGCACGAATATGCACCCGAAAACGATCTCGTTGCCAAGCCATGTCCGCCACAGTTCTGTCACCTAAACGGAAATAATCGAGCCCAGTTTCACCAATCCCGACAACTTTTGATTGTTCGGCCCGTCGCAAAAGATCTTCTAGTGTCGGTTCAGTGACCCCTTCATTGTCAGGATGAACACCCACACTGCACCAAAAATTGTTGTACTCCATAGCCAAAGAATGGACGTCGTCAAACTCCTCAAGCGTGGTGCAGATCACGAGGGCTCTGTCGACATGAGCAACCGCCATGGCAGCACGAATTTGAGGCAGTTGGGCCTTGAGTTCGGGGTAAACGAGATGGCAATGGGAATCGGTGAACATGAGATTCAGATGTAATAAAAAACCAGAAGGCTTAACGGGTCGTCAATGCCTGTTTGGCCCTGCTGACCAATGCTTCAAGCATCAGGCCGGGGTTGTAAGGGTGCTCCACCGTTCGGGCCGTCGTGGCGAGTTCTTTGGACCACGCAGCCAGCGCAAAAATACTAGCAGGGCTGCCAAGCTGTTGCGCTGTAACAGGCGATTGTTTTTGCACGGGCAGTGGTAAATCAGCCAGACTGAAAAAGCGCGGTTGAGCCCCGACTTTGACAGCCCAGACATCGTGGCAAATCTTTTGCAGTGCATCGACCACCAATGCAGGTGCCCAGCCTGTCAATGCGCCAACGTCTCCACGGGCCATGGCTTTGGGCAAAGCTTGCCAGTCCCGAGCTGCCTCATCAGGTGCTCCGCCTTGAACCCAGGCCAGTGCATCAGACGGCCGGCCACCTGCGGCTGCGAGCAGCACACGCAAGTCATCCAACTTCGGCGGTGGTGGTTTGGCGTGCCCGGCTTTGACGCTAATGTGGGCCTTAACGCCCTCCTCTGCATCAACGGTGACATCAAAGTCGTTTTGGCTTTGCAACCAAGCCAGACTTTCATCAAACGCTGGCCAGCGCATGGTGTGGCTGAGGCATCGACTGCGAATGGTTGGCAACAATTGCTGCGCCGCCTCCGTGGCAAGGATGAATTTGACCTCACCGGGCGGCTCTTCAAGCGTTTTGAGCAAGGTGTTGGCCGTGATGCCATTCATGCGTTCTGCAGGAAACACCAGCACAACCTTGGTATGACCACGGGATCGGGTGAGTTGAGAAAACGACACCACATCACGCGCCGCATCGACCTTGATTTCTTTACTCGGTTTGCGCTTTTTGCTGTCGAGGTCATCCTGCGTTTTTTGGTCCAGCGGCCAGCCGAGGCTGAGAAACAATGTCTCCGGAATCAGCATGCGCAAGTCGGCATGGGTGTGCACGTCCACCGCATGACAACTGCCGCAATGGCCGCAAGCGCCCTGTGGGGTTGGTGCTTCACACAGCCAAGCCCGCGCCAGCGCCATCGCCAATTCAAATTGACCCAGGCCCGAGGGGCCGCTCAACAGCCAGGCATGGCCGCGTTGACTCAACAGGCTTTCGAGTTGAGCTTGCAACCAAGGTGCGAGTTGACTGCGTTCAGCCAGCGCGTTGCCTTCGCTCATGTGAGCCAGCCTTTGGCCACAAAAACAGCGTAGACATCGTGCCAAACGGCCTGCTGCGTCTGCCCGGCATGGATGCGTGCAAAGCGCCCGGGTTCTGCGATCAATCGGCGTGCATATCCGTCTGCTACGCGGCGAAAAAACTCGACCGGTTGCGATTCAAACTTGTCTGGCACACGGGCACCAGCAAGTCGCTTGGCGGCTTCTTCCGGGGCCAAGTCAAACCAGACGGTAAGTTCTGGCTGAATAAGCTTAGATTTATCATGTTCATCAGTGCCTTGCACCATCGTTTCAAGCTGGGTGAGTACCGATTCGTCAAAGCCACGACCACCGCCTTGGTAGGCAAAGGTGGCGTCGGTAAAGCGGTCACACAAGACAACGTCTCCGCGTGCTAACGCCGGCAAAATCACACCTGTTATGTGGTCGCGGCGCGCGGCAAACATGAGCAGCGCTTCGGTCAACGGGTCCATGGGGTCATTCAGAACGAGTTTGCGTAGCGTTTCGGCCAGCGGCGTGCCGCCCGGTTCACGGGTCAGCGTCACGGCCCTGTCCTGTGCTTTGAATGCGTCGGCCAGAGCGCCAATGTGGGTTGATTTTCCGGCCCCATCGATGCCTTCAAAGCTGATGAAAAGTCCACGCATTCAGCGCCCCCGAATGTATTTATTGACCGCGCGGTTGTGCTCTTCAAGCGTCGCGCTGAACTGACTGCTACCGTCGCCACGCGCCACAAAATAGAGCGCATCGGTCTTGGCCGGTTGCACCGCTGCCAGCAGGGCTGCTCGACCGGGCATGGCAATCGGCGTGGGGGGTAATCCGCCCCGCGTGTAGGTGTTGTAGGGAGTGTCTGTCAGCAAGTCACGGCGACGCAGTTTACCGTCGAACTGTGCTCCCATGCCGTAAATCACCGTCGGGTCGGTCTGCAGCATCATGCGGATTTTTAAGCGATTAGTGAAAACTCCACCGATCGCAGCGCGGTCCGTGGGCTTACCAGTTTCTTTTTCGATGATGCTGGCCAGAATGAGTGCTTCATCAGGATTTCTCAACGGGGTGTCTGGTTGTCGCATCGCCCAGGCGGCTTCGAGTCGTTTGTCCATGGCGCGTGCAGCACGCTTGAGAACGGCCAAGTCGCTACTGCCTTTAGCGTATGTGTAGGTATCAGGGAAAAACCGGCCTTCAGGATGAACCCCCGGTTTGTCGAGCTTTCCCATGATGTCCTCACCGGTCAAGCCCTTGGTGTCGGGGCGCAAATAGTCAGCTGATTGCAGTGCAAAGATGACTTGGTTGAAGTTCAGGCCTTCCGGTAGATTGATACTTTTCAGGGTTTCTTCACCACGCACCAGCATGCTCAAAAGTTTGCGGGGCGTAGTGCCGGGGCTGATTTCATAGCTGCCAGCGCGGATCTGGCGAGATTGTCCTGACAGGCGAAACCACCCATAAAGCCAGCTAACCTGCGTTTTTGCGCCACTCATGACGATGGCTTCGGCAACCCCTTTGGGGGTTGTGCCTGGCTCAACTTCGAGGTCCACTACTTGGCTGTCACCATGCGTTTTCAGCGTCAGAGGCTCGTGCAGCCACCACAAAGCAAGCCCTAAAAATAGCAAGCTGCCGGTCAAAACCAACGTCAACAAACTTGAAAAGACACGACGCACCAGTGGACCACCTTGAGCAAAGCCATCATTAAAACCCAAGGGCTATGATAATTCAGGGATGCACACTTCCATGCCTTCAACGTCTTCAAAAGCACCGTCCGGACAGGTCGCACTTACACACATGGGCGTGATCCGCGTCGTCGGTGAAGATGCCGTCAGCTTTTTGCAGGGCCAGCTGACGCAAGATGTCTCACTGCTCGGTTTGACCGAAGCAAGGCTAGCCGCATTTTGCAATGCCAAGGGCCGCATGCAGGCCAGCTTTGTGGTGTTTAAACGCACCCAGGATGAGATTTTGATGATCTGTAGCCGGGATATTCTGCCCGCGACCCTCCAGCGTTTGTCAATATTTGTCATGCGCGCCAAGGCCAAACTCCATGACGCGAGTGACGAATTCACACTGCACGGCTTGACCGGCGAAGCAGTGACAAGCCAAGGAGGCGACGCCAGCCGTGTCTGGTCGAAGACCGACACGGATACTGCCAGCTTGGTGGTCTTATCACCGGCCGACGGCATAGCCCGTGCGCTCTGGTGTGCCCCGGCAGGCACACCACCCCCCGTTTTGCGCTCGATTGAACTCAGCCAATGGCAATGGCTGAGCGTTCGTTCAGGGATCGCCATGATCACCCAGCCGATTTTTGAGGCGTTCGTGCCGCAAATGCTGAACTACGAATCCGTGGGCGGCGTTAACTTCAAAAAGGGCTGTTACCCTGGCCAAGAAATCGTAGCTCGCAGCCAGTTTCGCGGGACGCTTAAGCGGCGCGCGTACATCGTTCATGCAAACGCCCCGCTGAGCGTTGGTCAGGAAGTTTTCCACAGCCGTGATGCCGAACAGCCTTGCGGCTTGGTCGCGGCTGCTGCAAGTGCACCGATGGGAGGCTATGACGCCATCGTGTCAATTCAAACCGAATCCGCTATAGACGGCTGTCTGACGGCGGTTTCCGCAGGCGGACCGGTGTTGACCTTGCTCGCGCTGCCCTACCCTCTCCTCGAAGACCTCTGACATGTGTTTGCTGGCTATTGCACTTGGCGTTTCCAGCCGTTGGCCGCTGGTGATCGCCTCGAATCGAGATGAATTCCGTGATCGACCCACGCTGCCGCTGAGTGTTTGGACAACGCTTGGAGGTGTCACGCTGGTGTCAGGCCGCGACTTACGCGCTGGCGGCACGTGGATGGGCTGCACCACAGGGGGTCGGGTCGCACTGCTGACCAATGTGCGAGAGCCCGATGCAGCGCCAGCGGCTTTGTCACGTGGCGAGTTGCCCTTGCGCTGGCTCGAAGGGCAGTTGGAGACAGCCGAATTTCTCGCAACAACCGACGCCACGTCTTATGGTGGCTGCAACTTGCTCATTGGCGATGTATTAAAAGGCGACTGGGCTTGGGCTAGCAACCGTGGAAATCTCGCAGGCTGCGCGGCGCCACTGAAGAGCGTTCTCTTGCCATCCGGTTGGCAATCCATGCCGCTTTTACCGGGGATTTATGGTCTGTCCAATGCTTTACTGGACACGCCCTGGCCTAAAACGCAAGCTCTGAAAACTGCCATGCAGGCCGCTGTGGCCGAGGCAGAAAAAGATGCTCATGAATCAGCCTTAACCAACATATTGTGGACAGCGTTGGCCAATCGGCAACGGGCGAATGTGGATAACTTACCTGTTACTGGCGTGACGGCATCGATGGAACACGCTCTTTCTAGCGCGCTTATCGACATGCCGGAACGTCCCAATGGCGGTTACGGGACGCTCTCCAGTACGCTGATGTGGTTGGCAGCTAAAACAGAAACAGAAGCGGGCGCATTGACAGCCAACATCTGCGAGAAAACAATCCATGCTGCTGCACATGAGACCAACGGTTCAGACCAACAGATGGTGCGTTTGACTTGGCCGTTACGGGGCTGAAGCCGCCTCGGGAGATCGATTTAGAGAGTCAGAAACATCTCGATGTGTGACAAGCCGACTTCGTCAAAAACATCACCACGCGCCTTGAAACCGAGCCGTTCATAAAAACCTTGCGCGCTGGTTTGCGCGTGCAGAGCCAGTTCTTTGTCACCGCGCCGGATCGCTTCGGTTTTCAAGGCCGCTAAGACGGCTGCACCCTGTCCCGAACCCCTGAGTACCCGCTTGACCGCCATTCGGCCAATCCGCCCTTGGCCCTGCTGACCTTTGAGCAAACGACCTGTCGCGACCACCTGACCTAGGCCGTTATAAGCTACCGCATGAAAGGCCGAATCATCTTCTTCGTCGTTTTCCAGCTCCAGTGCAATCAGCTGCTCATCGACAAAAACCTCAATCCGAATTTCCATCGCGTCCCAACCCAGATCATCCCAGTTGCCGGTTTTTATTGTCAGGACAGGTTGGCCGGCTTCAAAACGCTCCAGTACTTGCCGAAGCGCGACGGGCACCTGGCAAGAGCGCTGGGTGATTGGATTGGCGAAGACATAAATCAACTCAGACGTCACAAGCAGGTCGTCACCACGGTAGATGGCGCCCTGAAAAACGATGGAGGAATGGCCGATTTTCTGACACTGCACGGCGACATCAAGCATGTCATCGAAGCGAGCAGAGACATGATGTACAACGCTCGATTTTTTAAGAAATAACTCGCCGCCCAATTCCTGCATCGCTTCTTCGTAGGGTAGAGCCAATGTCCGCCAGTAGTCCGCAATGGCGGTATCGAAATACATCAAGTAGTGGGCATTGAAGACAATTTTTTGCATGTCGACTTCAGCCCAACGCACACGCAGCCGCTGGTAGAAACGAAAATTCTCCAGCTGCGGTGGAGCTGTGGACATCTCTGTCATGGCGTTCACTTTCCCTTTATGTCAATTCCAAACGCATGGCGCAGTGCCTGCGCAGCATCTGCATGCGCTTTTAAGGCCTCAGGAATAGCCCGGCCCATCTTGATGAATTCATGCGTCACCCCACGGTAAATCTCCAGATCGACCGCAACCCCCGCCGCTCGCAATTTGTCGGCATATTGCAAACCCTCATCCACCAACGGATCGCATTCGGCCAAGCCTAACCAAGCTGGGGCCACGCCATCAACATCAGCGGCATTCAGCGGTGCAAAGCGCCAGTCATTTCTGTCTGCCGGCGTACGAATATATTGATTAAAAAACCAAGTGATACTGGGTTCGTCCAAGACAAAGCCGTGTCCAAAGGTATGGTGAGAACGGGTGTCTTGGTGCGCCGCACAGCCCGGATAAATAAGCATCTGAAGCACCAAGGGTAAGCCAGCATCTCGCGCGAGTATGGCGCACACAGCCGCCAATGTGCCACCTGCGCTGTCGCCGCCAACCGCCAAGCGATGACGATCGAGACCCAAGGTCGTAGCGATGGCGACCAGTCCTTGCAGTGCGTCCCAAGCGTCGTGCGCCGCGGTTGGAAATTTGCATTCGGGGGCGAGTCGATAGTCTGCAGACACTACTGCGCAATCAGCAGCGTGGCTCAATTCACGACACAAAACGTCGTGAGTGGCGATGCTACCGATGGTGAAACCACCGCCGTGAAAATAAACCAAAGTGGGCCAAGGCATTTCACTCGGACGGGCATCGCGAGGCAGGTACAGTCGCGCAGGTAAAGCATGCCCGTCACGCGCTGGAATGGTGAAATCTTTGATCAACGCTGAGTTTCTGACTGGCAATTCGAGGACACCGGCGCCAAGCTCATAGGTCGCCCTGGCTTGGCGAGGCGTCATGCTGTAAAAGGGCGAACGCTCTGCTCGGGCAATGGCTGATACCACGCTGCGCATGGCGGGTGTTAGCAACTGTTCAGGCTCTAGGCGCTTCATGGAATCTGCTTGATAGATCAATCCATGATGATACCGCTTGGTTTTAAATTGAACGAATTGGTTTTTTTGGGGCCATTGCCGCTTACGCAGGGTGAGCGGCATCAACCGACTCACCCCACCTTTGCACAATTAGAAGCGCCAGCCCAGACCCACGCCGGCCAACAGTGGATCAACCTTGAAAGTGCCCAAGTTGGTTGTGCCAGAGAACACATCGGTGCGAATAAGCACCTTCTTCAAGTCCAGGTTGAAGTACATATTCCCGCGAAGGGGGATGTCGACCCCGACTTGCAAGGCTGGTCCCCAGCTGTCTTTTTCAAGCGTTGGACCGCCGATATTGACACTTGAGAATCGCGTGTAATTCACACCCGCACCGACATAGGGCTTGAAGCTACCGGCATCAAAATGGTATTGAGCCATCAGTGTGGGCGGCAGATGCTTGAGTGTCCCCATGACGCCTGTGTTGCTGGAGAGTGTGTGCTGCTGCGGCACGGTGAGGACCAGTTCCAGCGCCACATTTTTATTAAAGAAATAACTGACGTCGACTTCGGGAATCCACTTGTTATTGATACCTAAGCCCAAACCGGTGGTGTCACCGTTAGCGCTGTCCAGATTAACGGCACGGGCGCGGACCATCCATGGTCCTTCTTTTGCCTGCTGGGCGACGGCAGCGCCAGCCAACAAGGTGCATAAAGCGGCTGTGGCGATGGTTCTTTTTTTCATGGTTGACTCAGTGGAAGCAGGGAAAATTCCCAATTCCGATTGAACTGCGCAGCTTCAATGCCAAGCTTGATGTGGATCAAGCTGGCGATCGGCTTGCTCACCAGACTGACCAAAGCTTGCGCCAAGTCAACCGTTAACGAATGAGGTCGCTGAGGCTTATTTCTTCAGACTTTGCAACTTGGCAAAAGCCGATGCCATGGCGCTGCCCTGCCCGGCTGGCTCGTTTCTACTGGAGAAATTGGGGCCTTGAGGCATCCGTACACCACGTGCTGCGCCTTCGAACTTGTTGTCGCGCGGGGCGTCACGACGCGCAGGGGCGGCGTCGAGCTTCATGGTCAAGCCAATGCGTTTGCGGACCACGTCGACTTCGGTCACGCGGACATTGACGATGTCACCCGTCTTCACAACGTCACGCGCGTCGGTGACGAATTTATTGGCAAGCTGACTTACATGCACCAGCCCGTCCTGATGCACACCGATGTCGACAAAAGCGCCGAAGGCCGCCACGTTGCTCACGGTGCCTTCCAGTGTCATGCCTTCTACCAAGTCTTTGATGTCTTCAACACCCTCATTGAATCGGGCCACTTTGAAGTCAGGGCGTGGATCACGACCCGGCTTTTCGAGCTCTGCCAAAATGTCTTTGACTGTGATGACACCGAACTTTTCATTCGCAAAAAGCTCGGGCCGAAGTGTCTTGAGCATCTCGGCACGGCCCATGAGTTCGGCCACCGGCTTGCCGGTGTGGGCAATGATTTTTTCGACAACCGGATAGGTTTCGGGGTGAACGCCGGTCATGTCTAACGGATTGCTGCTGGCATGCAAGCGCAAAAAACCGGCACTTTGCTCAAAGGTCTTAGCGCCCAAACCGGTGACCTTCAAGAGATCAGCGCGGCTGGTGAAGGCTCCGTTGGCATCACGCCAGCGCACTACCGACTTGGCCACGGTTTGGCTAAGGCCCGAGACGCGCGCCAACAGGGGCACGCTGGCAGTGTTCAGGTCAACGCCAACGCTGTTGACGCAGTCTTCAACCACGGTGTCTAGGCTGCGGGCCAACTCACTTTGATTGACATCGTGCTGGTACTGGCCAACTCCGATGGATTTCGGGTCAATCTTGACCAGCTCGGCCAGCGGGTCTTGCAAGCGCCGCGCAATGCTGGCAGCTCCACGCAAACTGACGTCAACGTCAGGCATTTCTTGAGAGGCGAATTCACTGGCCGAATAAACCGACGCACCCGCTTCGCTCACCACGACTTTGTCAATCGGCCACGCGGTTCCAGTAGATTCAGCGTGTTGGGTGATCCGCTTGATGAGGTCGGCGGCCAGCTTGTCCGTTTCGCGACTGGCCGTGCCGTTGCCGATGGCGATCAGATTGACGCCGTGCTTTTCGCTAAGCTTGGCCAGCGTGTGCAGCGAGCCCTCCCAGTCTTTGCGGGGCTCGTGCGGAAACACCGTGGCGGTTTCTACCAACTTGCCGGTGGCGTCGACCACCGCCACTTTGACGCCGGTACGGATGCCGGGGTCAAGCCCCATCACCACGCGCGGGCCAGCCGGTGCGGCCAGCAACAGGTCGCGCAGGTTGTCGGCAAAGACCTTGATAGCGACTTTCTCTGCGTCTTCGCGCAGCCGTGTGAAGAGGTCTCGCTCAATCGACAAACTGAGTTTGACGCGCCAAGTCCAGGTCACGCATTTGCGCAACAAGTCGTCTGCCGGGCGGGCTTTGTGGCTCCAGCCCAAGTGCAGCGCAATCTTGCCTTCCGCGACCGACACCGTGGGCACAGCCTTCACACCCACGGGGGTAACGCTCACCGGCGGCTCGGGCAAGACCAGCTTAGCATCCAAAATTTCCAGCCCGCGGCCGCGAAAAACGGCCAAGGCCCGGTGCGATGGCACGCGGCCAATCGGTTCATCGTAGGCAAAGTAATCGCGAAACTTGGCGTTGTCAGGGTGGTTTTCGTCTTTGCCGGCCACCAGCTTCGAGGCAAACAGCCCTTCACTCCATAGCCACGCGCGCAGCGACTGCACCAGCGGCGCGTCTTCGGCCCAACGCTCGCTCAAGATATCTCGCACCCCATCCAGCACCGCTTGCACAGTGGTGAAGTCGTCACCGCTCTCGTTCTTTTCGGCTTTGACATACGGAGCAGCAGCTTCTTGCGGCACCAGCATTGGGTCGGCAAACAGCGAATCGGCGAGTGGCTCAATACCCGACTCACGGGCAATTTGCCCCTTGGTACGACGCCTTGGCTTGTAGGGCAAGTACAAATCTTCCAAGTCTTGCTTGGTGCCGGCGGCTTCAATCGCACGGCGCAGATCTGCTGTCAACTTGCCCTGCTCCTCGATACTTTTGAGCACCGTGTCACGGCGATCTTCAAGCTCTCTTAAATATCCCAGCCGAGCTTCCAGTTCACGCAACTGGATATCGTCAAGTCCACCCGTGACCTCCTTACGGTAGCGGGCAATGAAAGGCACGGTCGCACCGCCGTCAAGCAGTTCAACGGCAACCCGAATCTGTTGCTCTTGAACTTTGATTTCTGCGGCAATCTGCCGGATGATTTTCTGCATGTGGGAGGGTCTTGTGGCGAGCGAAAAAATGAAGAGGCATTCTCCCACAGCCCCTTCAGCCAGCTCTGCGTATGATGAAGCTTTAAGGGGAGTTCCGATGCGCATACGCTCTATTTTTCTGCTGTTGGGCATCGTCTTGACGACGGCTTTCGTGGCCCTGAACCTCGAAGAGTTCAACCGACTCAGCCTGCTTAGCTTGGGTTTTACCAGCGTTCAAGCGCCTTTGGCGATGATCATGCTGGTGGCTCTAGCGGCCGCGTTGATGATCTTCGTGCTTTTCAGCGCCTACGCCAAAAGTGCGTATTTGATCGAGAACCGGCGCACGGCACGTGAGCTCAAAGCCCAGCGCGAACTGGCCGACAAAGCCGAGACCTCGCGATTCAATGAGTTGCAGCAGTACTTGGCGGCAGAAAACCATGCCCTGGCCGACCGCGAAGCCGAAACCATTCTCCGCCTTGACGAACGCTTAGCGCGTTTGCAGCAAGACCTTGAGTCGCGCATCGAGCAATCAACCAACACGCTCGCAGCCTGCATCGGCGAACTGGAAGACCGAGTTGATGTGGCTACAGGCCACCCTGTGATTGAAGCCGAGAGCCATCGCCTGCGCTGATGCTTTTTTTATGGCGAGCGTAGCGAGGCGGCAAAGTCTGTGATCCGGTTAATGATCAGTCGGTGGACAGTTGATTTGCTGGCAAGCCAGCCCTTGCCGTATTAGCGTCGGGTCGTTTGGCGTATTTGAACGTTCCGGTTGCATGAGCGCAAAGCTGCTCCTGACTGTCGTACAGCTTGGCTTCAACGAAGGCCATCTTGGCGGTCCGTTGAATCAGGTGACCACGCCCCGTTAAGGTGCTTCCGTCGCCAGGGGCCGGCTTCATGAACGTGGTTTTCATCTCGATGGTGACGATGCCCATTTCGGGAGCCACACTTCGGGCCGCAGTGGCCATGGTCACATCCATCAGCGACATGATCACCCCGCCGTGGGTAACGCCAAAGGAGTTTAGGTGTTCTGGGCGGGGTGAAAATTCGATCGCTGAATCTCCACCTTCAAAGTGAGTGAGGTCGAAGCCAAGGTGGGTGACAAAAGGGATTTCAACGCCGAATTTCATGTTTTTTCTCAAGTGGAAATGATTCAAATTTACCGGTTGTGTCAGTTTGCCTTTAGCCGCGAGCGAACATAAATCAAGACAGCGCCAAGCAAGGCAACGCAGCCACCACCAACGGCCATCGACCACCCTAAAGCTTCATCGTGACGTTCCACCGAAAAACCAAGCACAAGCGTCAGCAAGCCGCCGTAAATTAGCACCCAAATCAGCTGCTGCAGCCGTTTCAGGTTGTGGAGAGTTGTCATTTATAAAACCTCAAAAATGCCAGCGGCACCCATGCCGCCACCAATGCACATAGTGACACATACGCGTTTGGCACCGCGGCGCTTGCCTTCAATCAGCGCGTGGCCTGTCAGCCTCTGACCACTCACACCGTATGGATGGCCAACGGCAATTGCACCGCCATTGACATTCAAACGGTCCATCGGAATGCCCAGTTTGTCGGCGCAGTGAAGCACCTGCACGGCAAAGGCTTCGTTGAGCTCCCACAGGTCGATGTCGCTGACCTTCAAGCCCAACTTGGCCAGGACCTTCGGGATAGCAAAAACGGGACCGATGCCCATTTCTTCAGGCTCACATCCCGCCACGGCAAATCCTAGAAAACGGCCTAGCGGCTTGAGGCCTTTGCGTCCAGCCACGCTTTCGTGCATCACCACGACAGCACCTGCACCATCTGAAAATTGGCTGGCATTGCCTGCAGCCACGACTCCACCTAGTATGGCTGGTTTGATGCCACGGATACCTTCTTGCGTGGTCCCTGATCGAATCCCTTCGTCTTGGCTGACGGTCAACTTTTTTGTCACCAGACCCATCTCTGGATCAAGTACGCCAGCGACCACTGTGATCGGCGCGATCTCCGCTTCAAAGAGTCCGGCAGTTTGCGCCGCAGCAGCTCTTTGCTGGCTGCGAGCGCCGTACTCGTCCATGCGATCACGTGCGATGCCGTACCGCTTGGCCACCAGCTCAGCGGTTTGCAGCATGCTCCAGTAAATTTCAGGTTTGTTTTTTGTGAGCCAGCTGTCTTGCAACATGTGCATGTTCATCTCTTGCTGGACACAAGAAATACTCTCGACACCGCCGGCCACATAAATATCGGCTTCGCCTGCGATTACCCGCTGCGCGGCGAGCGCAATCGACTGCAACCCCGATGAGCAAAAGCGGTTCACCGTCATGCCAGACACACTGACTGGACAACCCGCGCGAAGTGCAATTTGGCGTGCGATGTTGGCGCCTGTGGCACCTTCCGGTGTGGCGCAGCCGATGATCACGTCATCCACCTCAGCGGCCTCGATACCGGCGCGCTGCAAAGCCCGTTCGACAGCATGCCCGCCAAGCGTGGCGCCGTGCGTCATGTTGAAAGAGCCCTTCCAGCTTTTGGCCAAAGGAGTGCGGGCAGTGGAAACAATCACAGCTGATGTCATGGAATTCTCCAGATTCGTTAAATGGGGTTCAGTTGAAGGTCTTGCCCTCAGCGACGAGCCGGGCCAGCAGCGGTGCTGGCTGCCAGAACTGAGCGTCATCTAGCGGGTTTTGTGCAAAGCGCTTCATGCTTTGCATGACGTTGAATAAGCCTACTTGATCGGCGTAGAGCATGGGGCCACCGCGATGCGCAGGAAAGCCATAGCCAAACACATAGGCGATGTCTATGTCGCCGGCTTTGGCGGCTATACCCTCCTCCAAAATATGGGCGGCTTCGTTGACCAAGCTGAACACCAGCCGCTGCACAATTTCTCCGTCAGAAATCTGACGCGGCGTGATGCCCTGGGATTGACGGTTCGCTACCACCATGGCGACCACGTCCGCGTTCGGAATCGCGTCACGTTTGCCGAGCACGTAGTCGTACCAGCCGGCACCAGTTTTTTGACCAAAACGCCCTTGGTCGCAGAGCAAATCCGCCGTCTTGCTGTATTTCATATCAGGCATTTCGCTGTACTTGCGCTTGCGAATGGCCCAACTGATATCGTTGCCTGCCAAGTCGCTCATACGAAACGGACCCATTGCAAAACCGAACTTTTCAATGGCCTTGTCAACCTGCGCGGGGGTGCAGCCTTCATCCAATAAAAAGCCGGCTTGGCGGCCGTATTGTTCGATCATCCGGTTGCCGATGAAGCCGTCACAAACACCTGAGACCACCGCCGTTTTACGGATTTTTTTGGCGACAGACATGACCGTTGCCAAGACCTCTTTGGCGGTCTTTTCTGCGCGCACCACTTCCAGCAGTTTCATGACGTTGGCGGGGCTGAAAAAATGCAGTCCAACGACGTCTTGCGGACGCTGGGTGAAGCTGGCAATAGTGTTGACATCCAGCGTCGAGGTGTTGGTCGCCAAAATCGCGCCCGGTTTCATCACTCGGTCGAGTTCTTTGAAGACTTTTTCTTTCACGCCCATCTCTTCAAAAACGGCTTCAATGACTATGTCGGCGGCACTCAAGTCGTCGTAGCTCAGCGTGCTGCTCAGCAGGCTCATGCGCTGCTCGTATTTATCTTGCTTGAGCTTGCCTTTTGTGACCTGCGCCTCGTAGTTCTTGCGGATGGTGGCGATGCCGCGGTCCAGCGCTTCTTGCTTCATCTCCAGTAACTTGACGGGAAGGCCCGCGTTGAGAAAGTTCATGGCAATCCCGCCACCCATGGTGCCTGCGCCAATCACCGCGACTGACTTGATGTCGCGAAGCGGCGTGTCAGCCGGCACATCTGTGATCTTCGACGCTGCTCGCTCGGCCGTGAACAGATGCCGTAGCGCCCGACTTTCGGGCGATAGCATCAGGTTAACGAAGAGCTCACGCTCAAACAAGACACCCTCATCAAAACTGAGCCGCGTTGCCGCCTGCACTGCATCGACACATTTCAGCGGGGCCGGAAAATTCTTGGCCATGCCTTTGGCCATGTTCCGGGCAAACTGAAAGTAGCCATCGCCTTGTGGGTGTTTGCAAGGTAGATTCCGTACCAGAGGAAAAGGACGGGCGTCAGCCACTTCTACTGCAAAAACAAGTGCTTCATCTGCCAGTGACGCAGCAGAAGCGCTGATTTTGTCAAAAAGCTTCTGACCCGGCAGCATGCCCAGCATCTCACTTTTGACAACTTCACCGCTGACGATCATGTTCAGCGCAGGCTCCACTCCCAAGGCTCGCGGCAAGCGTTGCGTGCCGCCCGCCCCCGGTAACAATCCGAGCTTGACTTCGGGCAGTGCAACGCTGCAGCCGGGTGCCGCTATGCGGTAATGGCAACCCAGAGCCAACTCAAGACCACCGCCCATACAGACCGAATGGATCGCGGCAAGCACCGGCTTGTTGGAAAATTCAACCGCCAAAATGACACTGCGTAAATTGGGCTCTACGGCCGCCTTGTCCGTACCGAATTCCTTGATATCGGCACCGCCCGAAAAGGCCTTGCCTGCACCTGTGATGACAATGGACTTGATGGCACTGTCGGCTTGCGCCTGCTGTAAGCCGTCAGTGATGGCGCGTCGAGTGGCCATGCCCAAGCCGTTGACGGGTGGGTTGTCGAGCGTGATAACCGCCACGTTGCCGTGAACTGAGTAGTGCGCTGTCATGAAAAGTTCTTTCGGGGATGATGTCTAAAGAAGTACGATCGTTCTGTTTTTCGATTGTACGAACGATCAATCGTTCAGACATCGCCGCTCTATTTTGATGGACGGAACAAGCCCGTTTCATGTCATTCACTGAGGTTCGTTATGCGTATTTTTCATTCATGGGTTCTAAGTCATATGACTGTTTGTGTCATGTCGGTGCTCTGCGCGTGGACCGCAACGGCAGAGTCGGCTGAGCGGCCAGCCAAGTTTGCAGTGGCCAGTGCCCAAGTCCAAGCTTTGGGTATTCAGACTGCCCCATTGAAGAGTCAAAGTCAAGCTGAGTCGGTGCGGGCCAGTTACCCGGCTCAGGTGGTCATTCCACCGAACGCAGAGCAGGTCATCAGCTCACCTGTCAATGGGCTGATCTCTCAAATGCTGGTTCAGACCAACGATGTGGTTCGCGCCGGCGCACCTTTGGTCCGCATCGCCAGCGCAGAGTTTGGCCAGCAGCAATTGCAATTGCTCCAGGCGAACACGCGAGCCAGTTTGACGGCGCAGGCCAGCCAACGTGAACAAGCACTTTTCGCTGAAGGGCTCATTCCTCAGCGACGTGTCCAAGAAGCACTAGCCAACTTGAAGGACGCTGAAGCGGTCTTGATGCAAGCCAAAGCCGCCTTGCGCCTGATGGGCATGTCGACGGCCAGCATCGACAAGGTCGTGGCATCCGGCAATCCTCAAGACAGCTTGGTGTTGTCGGCGGCACAGGCGGGTGTTGTCACGGACCTGATGACCAAACCTGGCCAACGGGTCGATCCAACGACTGCCCTGCTCCATTTGGCGCAAACCGGAACGCTCTGGCTCGAGGTCCAGGTGCCGGTCGCTGAAAGTGCGCTTTGGCTGCCAGGCACCAAGCTGAATGTTGTGGGACGCAGCGTGAGCGCACAGATCTTGAGCCGAAGCGCTATGGTGGACGCTAGCAGCCAGATGGTGACCTTGCGTGCGCTTGTTCAGGGCAAAACCAGCCTCGTGCGAGCGGGCGAGGTACTGTCGGTTGATCTGCCCGCCGTGTCGAACACGGCGGGGACTCGTGGCGCATGGGAACTCCCACTGTCCGCTGTGGCGCATGACGGCAAGCAGGCATACGTTTTTGTACGAACGACCGACGGCTTTGAAGCCAGGGCCGTCCAAGTCTCGGTGAGTGCTGGTCAGCGTGTACGAATTCAAGGTCCCATCAATGTGGGCGATGAAGTTGCTGTCAGCGGTGTTGTGGCCCTCAAAGGCGCCTGGATCAATCAGAAAGATGCTCAGTGATGCTGGCACGGTTGATTCAATTTTCTTTGGCCCAGCGCCTCTTTGTCTTGATGGCCACAGTGATGTTAGCCGCTGCCGGCTGGTATGCCCTGCGCGGCTTGCCCATCGACGCCTTTCCGGATGTCTCGAGCACGCAGGTCAAGATCATCATGAAAGCACCGGGCATGACACCGGAGGAAGTCGAAAGTCGCATCTCGGTGCCGATCGAAGTTGAAATGCTTGGTATTCCCAAAACCAAAATTTTGCGGTCCGTCACCAAGTACGGCTTGGTCGACGTGACGATTGACTTTGAAGACGGGACCGACATCTATTGGGCACGACAGCAGGTGAGCGAAAGGTTGGGTGGCTTGACCGCCAGCCTGCCGGTGGGTATGTCGGGTGGCATGGCTCCGGTGACGACCCCACTCGGCGAAATGTACATGTTCACGGTTGAGGCCGATGCGATGTCACTCGCGGAACGTCGCACGCTGCTCGATTGGGTCATTCGGCCAGCGCTGCGCACCGTGCCGGGCGTGGCTGATGTGAATGCTTTGGGCGGCGTTGTCAGAGCTTACGAAATTGTCCCCGACCCAATCCGCATGGCGGCCAGTGGCGTGACCATCACACAGCTGAAAGACGCCGTCGAGGCGAACAACCGCAATGACGGGGCCGGCCGACTGCGTGAGGGAGATGAAGTCCTACTGGTGCGCACGGAAGGCAGCGTCAACAGTCTGGAGGACTTGCGTGCCATTGTGGTTACGATGAAAAGCGGCTCCCCGGTTCGTTTGGGTCAGTTGGCTGATGTCAGCATCGGCACGGTGACGCGCAACGGCGTGGTGACACAGAACGGGCGTGGTGAGGCCGTGCAAGGTTTGGTGTTGGGCTTGGCCGGTTCCAATGCCAAAAATGTGGTCGAGGGTGTACGTCAAAAACTGGCAGAACTGCAACCGAGTTTGCCCGCCGGCGTGGTGATCAAAACTTTTTATGACAGGGCTTCACTGGTCACCAAAGCAGTCGATGCGGTCACTTCTGCCTTGTTGGAAGCCACGGTGCTGGTCATCATTTTGTTGGGGCTGTTTTTGGGGAATATTCGGGCGGCACTCACGGTTGCCTTGGTGCTGCCATTGGCCGCTCTCATCACCTTCATTTTGATGAGCACCTTTGGCATGTCAGCGAACTTGATGAGCTTGGGCGGTCTGGCGATTGCCATCGGCATGTTGGTGGATGCGGCCATCGTGGTCGTTGAAAACATCGTGCAGCGTCTGGCCACCGATCCGACCGCCAGCAAACTGCCGCGGCTGCACATCATTTACCGGGCTGTACGTGAAGTAGCGGTGCCGGTGACGGCGGGTATTTTGATCATCATCACCGTGTTTTTGCCGCTGCTGACCTTACAAGGACTGGAGGGCAAGTACTTTGTGCCGGTGGCCCTGACCATCGTTTTTGCACTGGCCGGCTCACTGGCTTTGTCGCTGACGATCATTCCGGTGCTGGCGTCTTATTTATTGCGTGAAGTGAAGCACGAAGATCCGTGGTTGCCACGTCAACTTTTGACGCTGTATGAACCAGCCCTCGCCTGGGCCATGCGCAGGCAGCGCATGGTGGCTGCGGCTGCGCTCGTTATGCTGCTGGCGGCCGGGGTTATTTATACCCAAGTCGGCAAGACCTTCATGCCGACCATGGACGAAGGTGACTTGATTGTGGGCATTGAAAAACTGCCGTCCATCAGCTTGGAACAAAGTGCCGCGCTAGACCTGAAAATTCAACGAGCTATTTTGCAGGCTATCCCGGAAATTCAAGGTATTGTGGCGCGCGCCGGTTCCGATGAAATTGGGCTTGATCCGATGGGTCTGAACCAGAGCGACACCTACTTGCTGCTCAAGCCGCAAAGCGAATGGCGCATGAAGAGCAAAGAAGCGCTGATGGATGAAGTCCGCAAGGTGCTCAACCCGATGCCGGGCATTCTTTACAGCTTCACGCAACCGATCGAGATGCGGGTATCTGAAATGATCATCGGGGTGCGTGGTGACTTGGCTGTCAAGATTTTTGGCCCTGACCTTGCCAAGTTGAACGCCTATGCCAACCAGATTGAGTCCTTGCTGAAGACCGTTTCTGGTAACCAGGACGTCTACACAGTTCAAAACGATGGCGTGCAATACCTGAAGGTGACCGTCGATCGTTTGCAGGCGGGTCGATTGGGTCTGAGTGTCGAGGAAATTCAGGACGCGCTGCGCATGCAGATTGAAGGTCAACGGGCCGGGGTGGTGGTTGAATCAAATCGCCGCACGCCGATCGTCTTACGTGGGGCTGAAAGCTTGCGCATGTCGCCCGCTGAATTCTCGGCCATTCGCATCACCAATAAAAATGGCGACACGGTCGCCTTGTCGAATGTTGCCCAGCTTGAACGTGCCGCCGGTCCCGTCAAGATTGACCGCGAAATGGGTAGTCGTTATAGCGTGGTCGTGGCCAATGTGGCGAATCGGGACTTGGTGGGTTTTGTAGAAGAATCGAAAACGCTGGTCTCTCAAAAAGTAAATCTTGACACGGGTTACCGCATCAGTTGGGGCGGTCAGTTTGAAAATCAGCAACGCGCTGCGGCCCGTCTCACTGTGGTGGTGCCGGTCGCCCTTGGCTTGATCTTTGTGTTGTTGTTTTCCACCTTCCGATCGGTGCGCCAGGCGCTGCTGATTTTGAGCATCATCCCGTTCGCACTGGTCGGCGGCATCGTCGCTTTGTGGGTCACCGGTGAATATCTGTCGGTGCCTGCATCGGTTGGTTTCATTGCGTTGTTGGGCATCACGGTGCTTAACGGCGTGGTTTTGGTCAGCTATTTCAACCAGCTGAAAAGCGAAGGCTTGGCCATGATGGAGGTTGTGATGCAAGGTGCTAAGCGCCGACTGCGGCCCGTCTTGATGACCGCCTCCATCACCGCCTTTGGTTTGATTCCCCTGCTATTTGCCACCGGTCCAGGGTCTGAAATTCAACGTCCCTTGGCCATCGTCGTGATTGGTGGCTTGATCACGGCCACGGCCTTGACCTTGATGCTGTTGCCGATTTTGTATTTACGCTTTGCCTTTGCGAAACGAAAGAATTCCGATGTCTGATCTTTGTCTGACCTTGCTATGCCCCCCGTCCGTCGAAGAGAAACTACTCGACCTGCTGCTCATGTCGCCTCATGCCAGCGTCTTCACCAGTACCCCTACTGCAGCGCATGGCTTAGCGTTCAACAATTTGAACCAGACTGAGCAAGTCCTGGGCCGCGGCTTTGCGACGCAAATACAAGTGTTCATTGGCAGTGCTGACCAGCTCGCTTTGCTGGAGGCTATCAAAGCACAGTTGGCTGGTGCTGGTTTGCGTTATTGGATCACGCCGGTTTTGGATGCAGGAGAGATCGCATGATGATTCGTTGGCGCTGGATATGTGTGGTCAGCGTGGTCACTGTTTCGGGTTCCGCCTACGCTTTACAGGCGCCCACCGTCACTGGTCTGTTACCAACCGAATTGGCTCGCCCGTTACTTGAGCAAGATCCGCGCGTCGCGGCCGCCCGGGCCGGCTTGGCGGTTGCGCGGGAGGAGTCCAACATTCTTGATAAATCCCCTTACGAATGGACGGCCAAAGCGACTGGGCAGCGGCGCTCACTGGACACTGGCGCGCAATACCGAGAATGGAATATAGGCATTGAGCGTGCTATCCGGCTACCTGCCAAAGGTACCGCTGACCGTGATATTGGCAAGGGGACATTGGAAGAGGCTGAGGCACGCTATGGCGAGGCGATGCATGAGTCCGCCAAGGAGTTGATGTCGCTCTGGATCGATTGGCTCGCGTCTGAACGGGGTCTTGAACTGGCGGCCGCTAACCTTCAAGCCGTGCAAGAGAACTTGTTCGTCGTTGACAAGCGCAGCCGCGCGGGAGACGCCTCCAGGCTTGACATCAACTTGGCCAGCGCTGAACTCGCTGAGCAAAAAAGGATGAACAACGATGCTAAGACTCTAGCCGCTACCGCTTGGGCACGGCTTTCAGTTCGGTTTCCAGGCATCAAACCGTTGCGTTTGGCACTGCCCTCCCCTTTGTTGATTGACGAAGAAGTGACTCAGTGGCGTGATCGAATCCTCGGCGAAAGCGACGTGCTGAAACTCGCACAGACACAGTTGCGGATTGCGCAGGCGCAGGCAGATCGGGCCCGTGCCAATCGCTTTGCGGATCCAACACTGGGCGTTTTCAGTGCTTCGGAGGTTGGCGGCCGCGAAAGGCTGACAGGACTGAGCATCAGCATTCCTTTGGTCGGCGGCTTGCGTGACTCAAGAAGCGCCAAAGCAGTGGCAGCGGTTGAAGTGGCCCGTCAAGCGGTTGAGATCGCCCAGCGAGAGTTGGAAGCAGACATCGCCACGGCCTTGGTGACGGCTCGCGGTTTGTTCGAAAGCCTCCAAATGGCCAACGAAGGCGCTCGAGCCATGCAGGAAAACGCAAAGCTGGTACAGCGCGCCTATGCCTTAGGCGAAGGGGATCTGCAATTGTTGCTATTGGCTAGGCGTCAAGCCACGGCCTCTGAATACAGCGCATTGCAAGCACATGTTGGCGCGTTGAAAGCATTTTACGGGCTGCTCACGGACGCCCATTTCATCTGGGATCTTGAGCACGATTAACCCGACAACTCAAGCCGGCAATTTGTAGTCCTTGAGCACTTCACGCAGCCGGGTTTTTAGCATCTTGCCGGTGGCGCCAATCGGGATCGCGTCAACAAACACCACATCGTCAGGGATCTGCCACTTGGCGGTCTTGCCTTCGTAGAAGCTCAGCAGTTCTTCACGACTGACCACAGCCCCCGGTTTTTTGACCACGGCAATGATCGGGCGCTCGTCCCATTTGGGGTGCGCCACACCGATGCATGCCGCCATGGCCACGGCTGGGTGTGCCACTGCGATGTTTTCGATGTCGATAGAGCTGATCCACTCACCGCCCGACTTGATCACGTCTTTGCTGCGGTCAGTGATTTGCATGTAGCCATCGGCGTCAATGGTGGCGACGTCGCCGGTGGGAAACCAGCCATCGACCAGTGGTGAGGCACTCTCGCTTTTGTAGTAGTCACGAACAATCCAAGGCCCTTTGACCAGCAGGTCGCCGTAGGTTTTACCATCCCACTGCAGCTCAGTGCCATTGGCGTCAACAATTTTCAGATCGACACCGAAAATTGCTCGCCCCTGCTTCAGGCGAATCTTCATTTTTTCTTCTGTCGGCAAACCTTGGTGTTTGTTTTTCAGGCTGCACAGTGTTCCCAGCGGGCTCATCTCGGTCATGCCCCAGGCGTGCAAGACCTGAACGCCGTAATCGTCGTTGAAGGCGGTGATCATGGCCGGCGGGCAAGCCGAACCGCCAATCACTGTGCGCTTCAAGCTAGAGAAATGCAGGCCCAGCGGTTTCATGTGGGTCAGCAGCATTTGCCAGACCGTCGGGACACCCGCTGCGTAAGTTACCTGCTCGGCCTCTAGCAATTCGTAAATTGATTGACCGTCCAGTGCTGGCCCGGGGAACACCAGCTTGGCGCCAGTGAGCGATGCTGAATACGGAATACCCCAAGCGTTGACGTGAAACATCGGCACCACCGGCAACACAGAGTCGCCCGCTGACAAGCTCATGACGTCCGGTAGGGCTGCGGCGTATGCGTGCAAGGTGGTCGAGCGGTGGCTGTACAGCGCGGCTTTGGGGTGGCCGGTGGTGCCGCTGGTGTAGCACATGCTCGAAGCCGAGTTCTCGTCAAACGTCGGCCAAGGGTACGTTGTCGTGTGCGGGGCAATCCAGGCTT
The DNA here is from genome assembly GCA_947450695.1 of Comamonadaceae bacterium. Lineage (GTDB taxonomy): Bacteria > Pseudomonadota > Gammaproteobacteria > Burkholderiales > Burkholderiaceae_C > Polaromonas. The sequence continues at coordinate 49,795 of CANFWV010000001.1, read as the reverse complement.
CGTAGCTAATGAGTCCGGGTATGCCGCTGTCTGCCGGCAGTTTGTCGGCATCACACAGCGCCACGTAATGGCGAATGGTTTTGCACTGACTGTGGACAGCCTGCACCAGCGGCAAAAAGCTCATGTCAAAGCACAGCACTTGGTCTTCGGCGTGGTTCGCAATCCAAGCGATTTGGTCTGGATGCAGGCGCGGGTTGAGGGTATGCAACACCCGCCCTGAACCGCTGACGCCGTAATACAGCTCGAAGTGGCGGTAGCCATTCCAGGCCAGCGTAGCCACCCTGTCGCTGAACTGCAGCGCCATGCTGTCGAGCGCATTCGCCACTTGCCGCGAGCGCTTTGCAGCGTCCTTGTAGGTGTAGCGGTGGATATCGCCCTCGACACGACGTGAAACGATTTCGACGTCGGCGTGATGACGCTCGGCAAAATCAATCAGGTTAGAAATTAGCAGCGGTTGGTCTTGCATCAAGCCGAGCATTTTGTGACTCCGATCATTTATTTATTCTGGTGAATCTGCTTTGTAACACTGACATCATCTCGCAGCTAACAAGTTCGCCCATGCGGGATTGCCCGCGTTCAGAGTGGTTTTTAATCAAGTCAGAGACAATCTCAACATGACATTGCAAACGCCTTCAAACGCCCCGCACCTCTGGCGCAATCGCTTCGCCCGCTTGGGCCACAATTTTTCGATGCCGCAACCGGTGCGTCCACTCAACGAACCCTACTGGGTCAGCCGCAACGCAGCATTGGCACGCGAATTGGGCTTGGATGCTGTTTGGTTGGAATCTCAGGAGGCGCTCGAGATTTTCAGCGGTAACCGCGTGTTGCCGGGCACTGAGCCACTGGCAAGCGTTTACAGCGGACATCAATTTGGCCAGTGGGCCGGACAACTGGGCGATGGTCGTGCCACGCTGCTGGGAGAGCTGCAAACGCCACTAGGCGGTATGGAACTGCAACTTAAAGGAGCCGGTCTCACGCCCTACTCGCGCGGCGGCGATGGTCGTGCAGTGTTGCGCAGTTCGATTCGCGAATACCTCTGCTCAGAAGCCATGCACGGCTTGGGCATTCCGACCACGCGCGCACTGTGCATCACCGGCTCGGATGACCGGGTGCGCCGCGAAGAAATCGAAACCGCTGCCGTTGTAGCGCGTACTGCACCTAGCTTTATCCGCTTCGGGCATTTTGAACACTTCAGTCACGGCGATCAACATACAGAGTTGAAGACGCTGGCTGACTTTGTCATCGAGCACCATTACCCGGCCTGCCGCGATGCCGCGCAGCCTTACGCCGCCTTTCTGCAAGCCGTTAGTGAGCGCACGGCAGAGCTCATGGCCGCCTGGCAATCGGTGGGCTTTTGCCATGGCGTGATGAATACTGACAACATGAGCATCCTTGGGCTGACGATTGACTACGGCCCTTTCCAGTTTTTGGACACCTTTGACCCCGGCCATATTTGCAACCACTCTGACACGCAAGGACGCTACGCCTACAACAAGCAGCCGAACATTGCCTACTGGAATCTTTTTTGTCTCGGTCAGGCACTGCTGCCTTTGATTGATAACCAAGAGCATGCCTTGGCGGCCCTGGAGTCTTACAAAACTGTCTTCCCGAAGGTCCTTGAAAACCGAATGCGCACCAAGCTTGGGCTGGCTGACGATGCATCTCAAAACGACGACCAAGCATTGATCGAAAGCACCTTGAAATTGCTGGCGGCGCAGCAGATCGACCACACCATTTTTTGGCGCCGGCTGTGCGATTTTTCAACACCAGCAGGGTGCGAGTCTGTGCGTGACCTCTTTCTGGATCGCGCGCCATTTGACGCTTGGGCAGCGCCCTACGCTGCACGGCTTGAGCAGCAAGACCGACATGCAAGTCAGACGCTGATGCGCCGTAGCAACCCCAAATTCGTCTTGCGAAACCACCTTGGCGAGCAGGCCATTCGCGCAGCGGGCATTCAAGATTATTCAGAAGTTGAGAAACTACTGGGAGTGCTTCAATCGCCGTTTGACGAGCATGAAGACATTGCCGGCCATCTGGCCTTGGCCGACTTTCCACCCGACTGGGCCGCTGGTATTGAGATCAGCTGCAGTTCGTAAAATCGCTTTCAAAGAGGAATTCTCATGACCTACAAAATTGAAAAAACAGAAGCCGAATGGAAAGCCCTGCTAGCCGAAAAAGGTGCTGAACCCGCTGCTTTTGACATCACAAGGCACGAATCGACTGAACGAGCCTTCACCGGTAAATACGAAGGTAACAAGGCCGCTGGCACCTACGCCTGCATCTGCTGCGGCAAGCCCTTGTTTGACTCTGCGACCAAATACGAGTCTGGCTCTGGTTGGCCAAGCTACTTTGCACCGCTGGCCAACGACGCAGTTGAAACCAAAGTCGACCGCTCCCTTTTTGGTGAGCGCGTAGAGGCGCACTGCCCTGATTGCGGCTCACACTTGGGTCATGTCTTTGAAGACGGCCCGGCACCCACCGGCTTGCGTTACTGCATGAACTCTGCGTCATTGGATTTCACGCCGAAGTAAGAAGACCCGCAGAAAACTTTACACACTTGCGCTATCCATTTACCAGCGCCAGCCATAATCACGCCATGAAAATATTGTTCGACTTTTTGCCGATTGCATTGTTCTTTGGCATGTTCAAGTATGCCGAGAGTAACCGTGAATGGGCCGCTGCTGTGGCGACCGATTGGCTCGGGTTCATGGTCGCGGGCGGTGCGGTAGGGCCAGCCGAGGCGCCCGTGTTGTTAGCCACGGTGGTGGTCATTGTGGCTACTCTGGGTCAAATTCTCTGGCTCAAAATAGCTGGCAAAAAAGTGGACACCATGCTCTGGGTCAGTCTTGGGCTGGTTACGTTTCTGGGCGGCGCCACTATTTACTTTCACAGCGAAAGCTTTATCAAATGGAAGCCAACGGTGTTGTATTGGGTCATGGGCGGGGCCTTGCTGATAGGCCAATTGGTCTTTAAAAGGAACGGCATCAAGTCCATGATGGGCGCTCAAATGAGCTTGCCAGATGCCATTTGGCAACGCGTTAACCTCAGTTGGGTCGGATTTTTCGCGTTCATGGGGTGTCTGAATCTCTGGGTGGCTTTTAACTTCTCGACCAGTACTTGGGTCAACTTCAAGCTGTTTGGCGGTCTCGGTCTGATGTTCGTATTTGTGGCCATCCAAGCGATGTACTTGAACAAGTACATCAAACCGGATTCGGCCCCTTGAGCTATTCAATGGCTAACGCAGCCCCTTTACCGACGGTCCATGCCATTGAAGCTCAGCTGCGTGCCCTCTTACAACCAACAGCATTGCAAGTCATCGACGAAAGCAGTGACCATGCGGGTCATGCTGGCGCTAATGCTGCAGGTTTTGGCACGCATTTCCGCGTCCGCGTTGCCAGTCGTTTGTTTGACGGCAAGAGCAGAGTTGCCCGGCATCGGCTTGTGTATGATGCAATGCAAAATTTCATCGACAAAGGCCTACACGCCTTGGCGATCGAAGTCATCGACCAGGCATGATTCAGCGTGGCAAAATTATCAAGCTGTTGAGTTCGTTAGAAATCCATAACGCGACACCCCGTTTTTTCCCTTCTTTTCAGTTTTCTCCCTCATTTCATCTTTCACGATCGCAAGGATTCCGCATGAAAAAAAATCTTCTATTGGCTACCACCCTCACTTGCTTGATGACACTTGGTGCAACGGCTGCTTTTGCGCAAAACGTGGCTATCGTCAATGGCAAAGCGGTGCCTAAAGCGCGCCTCGATTCATTGGCTCAGCAAATTGAAAGCAGCGGTCGACCCATCACCCCTGAAATGCAGGGCCAATTGCGTGAGGAAGTGATTGCCCGCGAAGTCTTCATGCAAGAAGCCGACAAGCTGGGCTTGTCGGCGACAGACGACTTCAAGGTGCAGATGGAACTGGCGCGCCAAACCATTCTGATTCGCCAACTTTTCAATGATTTTCAAAAGAAAAATCCGATCACGGATGTCGATTTGAAAGCAGAATACGACAAATTTGCAGCAGCTAATGGTGGCAAAGAATACAAGGCGCACCACATCTTGGTTGAAAAAGAAACAGATGCAAAAGCCATCATCGCGAGCCTGAAAAAAGGTGGTAAGTTTGAAGACATCGCTAAGAAGCAGTCCAAAGACACCGGTTCTGGTGCCAAGGGCGGAGATCTTGATTGGGCCAACCCGAGCAGCTATGTGCCTGAGTTCAGCGCCGCCTTGCTTAAGTTGAACAAAGGCCAATTGACACAAGAACCCGTTAAGACCCAGTTTGGTTTCCATATCATCCGTGTTGATGACGTTCGTGATGTCAAATTGCCGGCCTTCGAAGAAGTTAAGCCACAAATTTCCCAGCAGATGTTGCAAGAAAAGCTGGGTGCATTCCAGCAGAATTTGCGCACCAAAGCCAAGATCGAGTAACTCAACGTGTTGCTGCCACCGCAGATTGCAGTGGTCCAGCATGCGGGTCACCGCGCCCTGCAGTTGACGACCCGCCATGGTGAGGCCGTGATTGCCATGCAGGGTGCACATCTGTTGTCTTGGGTGCCCACTGACCAACGAGATGTTTTTTGGTTGTCACGAGCGTCTTTGCCTGAACCCGCTGCCATTCGCGGCGGTGTTCCCATTTGCTGGCCATGGTTCGCCAAGCAAGGACAAGGCAGCTCGGCTGTGCAACACGGCCCGGTACGCAATCTGCATTGGCGGGTCAGTGCTATTCATGCTTGTAACGACGACGAAGTTTCCCTGACTCTTGAGCCCGTCAACATGTGTCCGGTTCAGTTGACCGAAGCGGGTATCCCGGTTGGCTTGCTGGTCAGTCTTCGAGTCACATTGGGGCAAACCTTGCGCCAGACACTGCACACTGACAACCAGAGCAACAGCCAATTTGTTTTGTCGCAAGCCTTGCATAGTTACTATGCCGTCAGCCATGCTCAGCGGGTAGGGATTGACGGCATTCAAGGCCTGAGCTACATCGACCGACTCCGTGACTTAGCCCCCGGCGTTCAGCAAAGCCCTTTCTCACTGGGTCAAGCTTGCGATCGCACATATGAGCATGGGCTTGAAGTACCTGCATCTAACAGCCACCGCTACACATTGTTAGATGCAGAGTGGCAGCGCCGCATCGTCATTGAGGTTGAAGGCAGTCGATCTGTCGTGGTGTGGAACCCTGGGCATGAGACCGCCCGTAACATGGTCGATGTGGCTAACGACGACTGGCCAGACTTCATATGCATTGAAGCCGCGAACGCCGGTCCTGACGTCATTGGCTTAATGCCAGGAGAATCGCACACTTTGAGTCAACACTTGAAGTCTGAACTGGCCTGTTAATTGCGTGAGATATCACTTCAGCAGTGATCGCACTCTCATTCTTCTCTTCAGAAAGCAACGCTCATGACACGTCAGGTCAAGCAACATAACATTCCAACACGACTCATCCGATTGCGGCTGGCGATGACGGGCATTCTTCTCGCGGCATCAGCCATTGCCGTCCCGGCGTTCGCTGAATATCCTGAGCGCAGCATTCAACTCGTGTTGTCTTTTCCACCCGCCGGTGCGTCGGACATACTGGCGCGTGCCATTGGTCAAAAGATGTCTGAGGCCCTTGGACAAAACGTGATTGTTGAGAACAAACCTGGCGGTGGCGGCATCATCGGCCTGACGTTTGCGGCCAAAGCCGCGCCTGACGGTTACACACTCTACTTAGCGGCTGTCACCAACGTGGCCATCGCCGCTGCGGCTTATTCCCCTAAGCCGGTTCACCTCATCAGGGATTTCATTCCTGTGGCGGGCATTGCTACCGTGCCGCACATGCTGGTCGTACCAGCTTCCCTGCCAGTTCAAAACCTAGGCCAGTTGATCACCTTGTTCAAGGCGTCCCCTGGAAAATACAACTTCGCTTCGCAGGGGTCGGGCACGCTGTCCCATCTCGAATCAGAAGTGTTCATGACGAGGGTGGGTCTTGACTTGGTGCACGTGCCTTACAAAGGAAGTTCGCAAGCCCTGCCCGACTTGATGTCTGGCATTTCGAACATGATGTTTGACAGCATTCCGGCCTCCATGCCGCATGTGAAGTCGGGCAAGTTACGCGTTTTGGCGGTGGCTTCCAGCAAGCGTGTCAGCTTGCTACCCAACGTGCCGACCGTCGATGAAAGTGGCGTCAAAGGCTTCGAAGCGAACAATTTATTTGGTATTTCAGCCCCTAAGGGAACCCCTGCACCCGTGCTGGCCAAGCTTTCCAAAGCTATTCAGACGGCGCTGAGTTCAGCCGACCTCAAGGAGCGTATGCAAGCGCAAGGCGTCGAGTTAAAGTTCACACCGGGTGAAGAATTCGGTCCGCTCGTTGAGCGTGAATTCAGAATTTGGGGTAAAGCCGTTGATATGGCGAAGGTCAAGCTAGACTAAGAATCCACACTCATCACAAGACCGTCCCGAATGTCCTCAGACTCCTCCGCTTTCTGGCAATTCCCCTACACCTCACAACGTATGCCGCTGTTGGCTCGCAATGTCGTGAGTACCTCACAGCCGCTGGCATCCGCGTCCGGTTTGCTGATGTTGGCGCGGGGCGGTAATGCCGTAGACGCAGCTTTGGCCACGGCCATCACCTTGACGGTGGTTGAACCGTGCATGAACGGCATTGGCGGCGATGCCTTTGCCATCATCTGGGACGGCCAGCGCATGCATGGACTGAATGCCTCAGGCCGCTCCCCCCAGCGCTGGACGCCTGAGCACTTTTCAAAGTACAGCGCCGTGCCCTTGCGTGGCTGGGACTCCGTCACTGTTCCGGGTACTGTGTCGGCTTGGCGCGCTTTGTCTGACCGCTTTGGCAAGCTGCCTTTTGCTGATTTGTTTGAACCAGCCCTGCGCCATGCCCGAGATGGGTTCATGGTCTCGCACACGGTGCACCGGCAGTGGCAAGCCCAGGTCGAAGAGTTGCTGCCGCAACCCGGCTACCGCGAAGCCTTCGCCCCGCAAGGCCGCGCCCCGTTGCCAGGTGAGCTGTTCCGCAGCCCAGGCCAAGCCAAAACGCTGGAACGCATCGCCGCTAGCAAGGGCGACGATTTTTACCATGGTGAGTTGGCTAAAGCCATCGCCGACCATGCGCGCAATACAGGCGGTCTGCTTGATGAGGCTGATCTGGCGGCGCACGAAGCTGACTGGGTTGACCCCATATCGGTGCGTTACCGTGACGTCGAACTGCACGAAATCGGACCCAGCGGTCAAGGCATCGGTGCACTCATGGCACTGGGCATGCTCGAACACTTCGATCTAAAAGGTGCCGGCCTTGATTCAGCGCTGACACAGCATTTGCAAATTGAAGCCATGAAGTTGGCCTTTGCCGATCTGCATGAATACGTCGCTGATCCAAAGGCGATGCAGGCGGTCACGGCGGCCGACCTGCTTAAACCCGCTTACCTGAAACAGCGCGCAAGCTTGATCGACCCGCAACACGCTGCACCGGCACGTCCTGGTTCGCCGCACAACGGAGGTACGGTCTACCTGACTGCCGCCGATGAAAACGGGATGATGGTCTCGTTCATACAGTCGAATTTCAAGGGATTTGGGTCGGGCATCGTGGTCCCGGGCACGGGCATCGCGCTGCATAACCGTGGCTCAGGGTTCAGCCTCAAGCCAGGTCACCCGAACCAGGTGGCACCTGGCAAACGACCCTTTCACACCATCATCCCGGGATTTTTAACGCAGGGTGGTGCCCCACTCATGAGCTTCGGCGTGATGGGCGGTTCCATGCAAGCGCAAGGCCATTTGCAAGTGGCGGCTCGGGTGGCAGACCACGGACAAAATCCACAAGCCGCCAGCGATGCACCGCGCTGGCGCGTCATGGACGACAACGTCACAGTTGCTGTGGAATGGAACTTTCCACAAGAAGCGATTGATGGTTTGATTGCCCGCGGTCACGTGGTCAAAGTAGCCCCGCGTTTTAACACTGAGTTCGGTTGCGCCCAGATGGCGATGAAAGTTCCGCACGGCTACATCGCCGCATCAGACCACCGCAAAGACGGTTATCCGGTCGGGATGTAATCAGGGTTGAGGATGAAAGCCCTGTTCGACATCAAGTCGGCAGGGCTAACCTTTTTACTCAGTTGACGACAAGTTTGCGGTCACGAATCAGATTCGCCCACTTTGTCTTGTCATCCGCCACCATCTTGCCCATCTGGGCCGGTGTGCTACCGGTTGGCGTGGCACCAAGGAAAGCCAGACGCTTGATCATTTCTGGATCTTGCAAGGCCGCGTTGAACGCCGCATTCACCTTCTCAATCACGTCCGAAGTGACGCCGTGCGGTGCGTAAACGCCAAACCAGTTGCTGACATCGAAGCCTCTCAAACCCTGCTCATGGAGTGTCGGCACATCTGGCAAAAACGGCAGCCGTTGCAGACTCGACACGCCTAGCACTCGCAACCTGCCATCCTTGATGTTCGCTTGCGAAGTGACATAGTTGTCCATCAACAGGTGCACTTGCCCTGACATCATGTCGTTGAACACCAAACCTGTGCCGCGATAAGGAATGTGTGTGATGAAAACACCAGCCTGCGCCTTGAACAACTCGGCGCTAAGGTGGCTGTTGGTGCCATTGCCGCTGGAGCCGTAATTGAGTTGACCCGGTTTGGCCTTGGCCATCGCGATGAACTCGCCTAGGGTTTTTACCGGCAGGTTGGCCGGCACCACCAACACGCTAGCAGTTTTTGCAACGTAGACCACCGGCTCGAAATCACGCTCTACGTCGTATGGAAGTTTGGGATTAATGATCGGTCCGATGGAATGGGTGCTGCCCGTCGCGATCAACAAGGTGTAACCATCAGCTGACGCCTTAGCAACAAGTGCAGAACCAATCGTGCCCCCAGCACCTGCACGATTGTCAATAACGATGGGCTGACCGAGCTTTTCTGCAGCTTTGACGCTGATGGTGCGGGCCAAAATATCGGTCGCCCCCCCCGCCGGAAAAGGTACTACCAAGCGCACAGGCTTTGTCGGATAAGGCTGTGCTGCAGCCAAACCCGTCCACATCGCCAGGCTGATGCTTACGCATAAATTGAAATACTTACGCTTCATAGACGAAAGACCCCTTTGACAGATTGAATCAGAAAAGATTCAATTTTTAAAGAGTACGAACGCAAAAAACGTGCCGTGAAATCAAGGACTCGTTAACCCACCCACTGACGTGCGTTTCGCCATATCTGCATCCAAGTGCTGAAATTGTCCACGTTGGCGTCAGTCCAGCTCATCTGTACGTTGCGGAAGACCCGCTCTGGGTGCGGCATCATCGCGGTGAAGCGACCATCTGCAGTGGTCACTGCAGTGAGTCCACCGGGGCTGCCGTTCGGGTTCGCCGGGTAGGATTCAGTGGCCAGGCCAAGGTGGTCGGTGAAGCGCATTGCAGCAATGGCTTTAGCGGCGTTGCCACGACGGGCAAAGTTGGCAAAGCCTTCGCCGTGGGCGACGGCAATCGGCAGACGAACGCCCGCCATGCCCTGCAAGAAAAGGCTAGGTGAATCCAGAATCTCGACTTGGCCCAAGCGGGCTTCAAAGCGCTCGCTGAGGTTGGTGGTGAAGCGCGGCCAAGCATCCGCACCGGGAATGATGCTGGCCAGCTCAGCGAACATCTGGCAGCCGTTGCAAACACCCAACCCGAAGGTGTCGGGGCGTGCAAAGAAAGCTTTGAACTCTTCCGCCAATACCGTGTTGAACAAGATCGAACGTGCCCAGCCGATGCCGGCACCCAGTGTGTCACCGTAGCTGAAACCACCGCAAGCCACCACGCCTTGAAAGTCCTTCAACTTGGCACGGCCGCTTTGCAAATCAGTCATGTGGACATCGCAGGATTCAAAGCCGGCGAGCGTGAAGGCGTAGGCCATTTCAACGTGTGAGTTGACCCCTTGCTCGCGCAAGATCGCCACACGCGGACGGGACAAATTCAAAGCTGGAGCGTTGTCCGTTGCCTTGAACGTCTCCGGCATATAAACATGCAAACCTGTGTTTTGTGGGTCGCCGACGGACGCATGCTCAGCATCGGCGCCAGCCGGGTTATCGCGCTGCTGGCAAATCTTCCAGCTGACGGCATCCCACACTTGATGCAAGTCTTGCAGCTTGGCGCTAAAAACAGCCTTGGTGTCACGCCAAACTTGAATATGACCTTTGCCAACATCCAGCGCGGCGTGTTGCGGCCGGGTCTTGCCAACGAAGTGGCTGAACTTTGACAAGCCGTGCTGACGCAGTACCTGCATCACCTCATTGCGGGCAGTTGTCCGCACCTGAATCACCACGCCCAGCTCTTCGTTGAAGAGCGCTTTCAGCGTGAGTTCGTCGCGGCGCGCGCTGACCTGCGTGGCCCAGTTTTTACTGTCGCCCGTGTCCATGCGGCTGTCTGAAATACCATCGCCTTCGACCAGCAACATGTCGATGTTCAATGAGACACCGACTTGGCCGGCAAAGGCCATTTCGCAGACGGCTGCCAGCAGGCCGCCGTCACTGCGGTCGTGGTACGCCAAGATGTCGCCTTGCGCGCGCAATGCATTGATGGCGTTGACGAGGTTGACCAAGTCTTGTGCGTCGTCGAGGTCGGGCACAGCGCCCTCGCCGCGCTTCAGCGTTTGCGCCAGGATCGATGCGCCCATGCGGCACTGACCTTGCCCAAGGTCAATCAAGATCAGCGTGGTGTCGGCTTCTTCGGTGTTCAACTGCGGCGTCAGCGTGCCACGCACATCGGCCAGCGTGGCAAAGGCGGTGACGATGAGCGAGACCGGCGAGGTAACTTTTTTGTCGTCCCACACCGTGCGCATCGACAGTGAATCTTTGCCGACCGGAATCGACACGCCCAATGCAGGGCACAGTTCCATGCCGACGGCTTTGACGGTCTCAAACAGCGCGGCGTCTTGACCGGGCTCCCCGCAAGCGGCCATCCAGTTCGCCGACAGCTTGACGCGCGGCAACTCGATCGGCGCCGCCAACAAGTTGGTGATGGCTTCAGCCACGGCCATCCGGCCCGAGGCTGCTGCGTCGGTGGTGGCCAGCGGCGTGCGCTCGCCCATGCTCATGGCCTCACCGGCGAAGCCCTGGTAATCGGCCAGGGTCACGGCGCAGTCGGCCACGGGCACTTGCCACGGACCGACCATTTGGTCGCGATGGGTGAGACCACCCACCGTGCGGTCGCCGATGGTGATGAGGAAACGCTTGGAGGCCACGGTCGGATGGCTCAGCACATCGATCACGCTTTTTTGCAGATCGACGCCGGTCAGGTCCAGCGGTGTCACGGCCACCGGCAGACGCTTCACATCGCGGTGCATCTTCGGCGGTTTGCCGAGCAGCACATTCATCGGCATCTGGACTGGCGATGTGGCCCCCACGCTTGTCGCATCATTGTCAAATAAGACGAGGTCTTTTTCTTCAGTCGCCACACCGACCACCGAGAACGGACACCGCTCGCGTTCGCAGAAGGCTTGGAATTGCGGCAGCGACGCTGGCGCAATCGCCATCACGTAGCGCTCTTGGCTTTCATTGCTCCAGATTTCTTTAGGGCTCAAGCCGCTTTCTTCCAGAGGTACGGTACGCAGATCAAAGCGTGCGCCGCGACCGGCGTCGTTCACGAGTTCCGGAAAGGCGTTCGACAATCCGCCCGCGCCGACGTCATGAATCGCCAAAATAGGATTCGCAGCACCGAGTTGTGCGCACTGGTTGATGACTTCTTGTGCACGCCTTTCAATTTCAGGGTTGCCGCGTTGCACCGAATCAAAATCCAGTGCTGCCGCGTTCGTTCCCGTGGCCATGGAGCTGGCCGCGCTGCCGCCCATGCCGATGCGCATGCCAGGGCCGCCCAGCTGAATCAGCAGCGTGCCGGCAGGGAACAAAATTTTCTTCGTCAGGCCCGCGTCAATCGTGCCAAGGCCGCCGGCAATCATGATCGGCTTGTGGTAACCCCAGCGCTGACCGTTCACGGTCTGCTCGTATTCGCGGAAGTAACCGGCCAGGTTCGGCCGGCCAAATTCATTGTTAAAGGCCGCTCCACCGAGCGGGCCTTCAGTCATGATCTGCAAGGCGCTGGCGATGTGGTCAGGCTTCCCAAACGAGGTGTCAAACAGCCTCGACACCGTGAAACCCGTCAGGCCGGCTTTGGGCTTGGAGCCGCGGCCGGTAGCGCCTTCATCGCGGATCTCGCCGCCGGCTCCCGTCGAGGCGCCAGGGAACGGTGAAATCGCGGTGGGGTGGTTGTGCGTTTCGACTTTCATGAGCACATGCGTCAACACATCGTCATGTGCACCGTAAGGCTGCAGGGTTGACGCTGTCGCCGCAGCGGAGGCTGCTTGCGCGTAGAAACGCTGAACCTTGCCGCCCTCCATCACCGACGCGTTGTCTGAGTAAGCCACCACCGTGTGCTGCGGGTTCAGCTGCTCGGTGTTGCGGATCATGCCAAAGAGGCTCTTGTCTTGCGAAACGCCGTCAATCGTGAACTCAGCGTTGAAAATCTTGTGGCGGCAATGCTCGCTGTTGGCTTGAGCGAACATCATCAATTCGACGTCGGTCGGATTGCGCTGAAGTTGCGTGAACGCCTGAACCAAATACTCGATTTCGTCACTCGCCAAAGCCAGACCAAATTCGATGTTGGCGGCCTCCAAGGCGGCCTTGCCACCACCCAGCACGTCAATCGATTGCAGCGGTGCAGCCTGCAGTTCAGCAAACAGCGAAGCCGCTTGCGCTCGGTCGGTCATGACGCTTTCGGTCATGCGGTCGTGCAGCAAAGCAATGATGTCTTCACGTTGGGGCAAGCTCAAATAAGTTTTTCCCAGTAGGCCGGACTTGATCGAAATGCAGTACTCGGTGATGCGTTCAATGCGCTTGACCGCCAAGCCGCAACTGTGGGCAATGTCTGTGGCTTTTGACGCCCAAGGAGAGACCGTGCCAAATCGCGGTGTGACGATGAAAAACGAAGCCCCCGTCGTGTTGGCCGGCCACGTACGGCAGGGTTCACCGTAGCTGAGCAGCGCTTCGAGCTGGGTTTCAATGGCTTCGGTTGGGGGCGCATCGGTGGCCACCAGATGCACAAATCGGGCGCTGATGCCGGTGATCTTGTCGTTGATGGCTTGCAGGCGGGGAAGCAGTTGCTGGGCGCGGAAGTCGCTCAGGGCATTGATCCCGCGGGATTCGCCCTCGAAAGTCGTCAAATGCAGAGTCACGGTGGCGGCGGCCTTGTGGTTGTCGGGGTCGGCTGGGGCCTTGTCCGGGGTTGGTCGGCCTATAGGGCCAAAACGCCGCGAGGTGGGCGATAGCCGCGGATTTTATCAGTGCTCAGTGGGCCACGATTAGCTCGGGTGAAGCCACGTCAAGACACGGCCTCAAAGCTGGTGGGATAATAAACAACATGAGTATTACGTACAAAGACGCCGCCGGAATTGAAGGCATGCGAGTGGCTGGCAAGCTCGCTTCAGAGTTGTTGGACTACCTGACGCCCTTCGTCAAACCCGGCATCACCACCAACGAAATCGATCGTTTGGCCCATGTTTATATGACGGAGGTGCAAAACACCATTCCGGCCACTTTGGGTTACCAACCGCCGGGCTACGGTGCTTATCCGAAGTCGCTTTGCACCTCGGTCAATCATCAGGTTTGCCACGGCATCCCGAACGACAAGCCTCTAAAAAAGGGCGACATCGTGAATATCGATGTGACGGTGATCAAGGACACTTGGCATGGCGATTCAAGCCGCATGTTCCTCGTGGGTGAAACCTCCATTGCGGCCAAACGGCTGTGCCAAATTACGTATGACGCTATGTGGCAAGGCATCATGCGCGTCAAGCCCGGCATTCGCTTGGGTGATATCGGCCACGCCATCCAGACTTTCGCTGAAAAACAGGGCTTTTCGATCGTCCGTGAATTTTGCGGTCATGGCATTGGGCAGCGCTTTCATGAAGATCCACAAGTGTTGCATTACGGCCGGCCAGGAACGCTCGATGTCCTCAAGCCCGGGATGACCTTCACCATTGAGCCGATGATCAACATTGGCAAGCGTGACATCAAGGATGGCCCTGAAAAAGACGGCTGGAGCATCGTGACACGTGACCACTCCTTGTCGGCGCAGTGGGAGCACACCATTTTGGTGACGGAGACTGGCTACGAGGTGCTGACCCTTTCAGCGGGCACCCCTGCAACACCTGACTTTGTGGCGGCCTTTCATGCGGCCGAAACCACGGTCGCAGGCATCCCCGTCACCGCCTGAGCATCAGGTCTCCCACAAGTCCCATTTCCGGATGAACACCTTGAGTCTTGTCGCCTCGAGCACCGTGGCAGACGCTGCTGGCGAACTAGCGCACATGCGGGAGAACTACCGTGCAGGTAAAACTGCCCTCCTCGCCTCTCTGACCCAATGTGGACCGTCAAGCCGTGGCATTCGAAGTTTGCTGCAAAAATTGGCACGCCATGCGGACACCCTGCTGCAAGAACTTTGGCAACGTGCTGGTTTCCCCACTGACTGCACCCTGGTTGCTGTGGGTGGCTATGGTCGCGCTGAGCTGTTTCCGAATTCCGATGTCGATGTGCTGTTGCTGCTGCCAAACGGCACCCAGATCGATGGCGACTTAGACGGCAACACACTCGCTGATAGAGAGAGCCTGAAAACGCGTATTGAAAACTTCATCGGCAGTTGTTGGGACAGCGGATTAGAGATTGGTTCAAGCGTGCGCACTCTGGCTGAGTGCATTGAAGAATCTGCCAAGGATGTGACGGTACAAACCTCGCTGCTAGAAGGGCGCTGGTTGGCAGGTTCCAAAGACAACTTCTCAACCTTGCGGGTAAAGTTAGATGCTGCGCTCGACCCCAAGGCATTTTTTGTCGCCAAGACGCTTGAACTGAGGCAACGCCACAACAAGTTTGAAGATACGCCCTATGCACTCGAACCAAATTGCAAAGAATCTCCCGGTGGCCTGCGCGACCTGCAGGTGGTTCTTTGGGTAGCGCGTGCTGCAGGCCTTGGAAAAACATGGGAGGAACTGGCGCGCAATGGATTAGCCACAGCCTTCGAAATCCGACAAATTAAGAGTAACGAATCCTTGCTGAGTTCAATTCGCGCCCGACTGCACGTGCTTTCCGGCAGACGTGAAGACAGACTGGTGTTCGACCTGCAAACGGTTGTGGCTGAGTCCTTTGGCTATGTGAGCCAAGCGCCTGACGGCTCAAGACTGCCGCGACGCCCCAGCGAATCACTGATGCGCCGCTACTACTGGGCGGCCAAGGCCGTCACCCAGCTGAACCAAATATTGCTGCTAAATATTGAAGAACGGCTGAACCCGAACACGCAACCCCTGCGGCCGCTAAACGCTCATTTTTTTGAAAAAGCAGGCCGTATCGAGGTCGCTAGCGACGATCTGTATGTGCGTGAACCACACGCGATCCTCGAAACCTTTTTGATTTTCCAGACCACACCAGGCGTCAGTGGCCTTTCAGCCAGAACGCTGCGGGCTCTTTACAACGCCCGCGGCGTGATGGACACAAAGTTCCGAAGTGACCCAGTCAACCGTCAGACGTTTCTGCAGATATTGCAGCAAAACCAAGGCCTCACACACGCTATGCGGTTGATGAACCAGACCTCCGTGCTGGGACGGTATCTGTGGGTTTTTCGTAAAATTGTTGGGCAGATGCAGCACGACCTGTTTCATGTTTACACCGTCGACCAACACATCTTGATGGTGCTGCGCAATGTGCGGCGCTTTTTCATGGCCGAGCATTCGCACGAATACCCGATGTGCTCGCAATTGGCTGCGGGTTGGGACCGGCCGTGGATTTTGTACGTTGGCGCACTGTTTCATGACATCGCCAAGGGCCGTGGTGGCGACCATTCTGAGTTGGGTTGCAAAGACGTTCGGACGTTTTGCCGCCAGCACGGCATCGTCACAGAAGATGCCCAACTCATTGAGTTTTTAGTACGTGAGCATCTGAGCATGAGCCGTATCGCCCAGAAAGAAGACCTGAGTAACCCAGAGGTGATCGCCGCTTTTGCTAAGCGAGTGGGCAACGAACGCTATCTCACTGCCTTGTACTTGCTGACCGTGGCCGATATTCGCGGCACCAGCCCAAAAGTTTGGAATGCATGGAAAGGCAAACTCCTAGAAGACCTTTACCGCTACACCTTGCGCGTGCTCGGTGGCGGTGCCCCTGACCCACGTGCGGAAATCGAGTCGCGCAAGCGAGAAGCGTTGACGATGTTGGCCCTCCATGCAGAACCTTTTGAGTCGCACAAATCGCTTTGGTCCACCCTTGATGTGAGCTATTTCATGCGTCATGAGGCCGCTGATATTGCTTGGCATGCGCGGCAGCTGGCCCGCCATGTCGGCACGGGCAAATCGGTGGTGAGGGCACGGCGGTCTTCTGCGGGTGAAGGCATGCAAGTGTTGGTCTACACACCTGATGCACCTGATTTATTTGCCCGTATTTGTGGTTATTTTGAAGAAGCCGGCTTGAGCATTCTGGACGCCAAAATTCACACAGCCCATAACGGCTACGCGCTAGACACATTCCAGGTCATCAGCCCGATATTGACTGAGCACTATCGCGAACTGGTCGCCATGGTTGAAGCTGATCTTGTTCGCGCGATTGGCGTGGTCGGTCCGCTGCTGCCCGCTGGCAAGGGTCGTGTTTCAAGGCGTGTGAAAAGCTTTCCAATTGCACCGCGTGTCGATTTGCGTCCTGACGAAAAAGGCCAACGCTGGTTGCTCAGCGTCTCAGCCAGCGACCGGGTTGGTCTGCTCTACTCCATCGCCCGCGTGCTGGCCCGCCACCGCATCAATCTTCAACTCGCTAAAGTCACCACGCTGGGCGAACGTGTTGAAGATACGTTCTTGATCGAGGGGCCTGAATTGCAGCACAACAAGGCGCAAATAGCGATCGAGACTGAGTTGCTCGAGGCCTTGAAAACCTGAAGCTGTCAGATCAAATTCATCGTTTTGGCTGCCAGCGTTAAGTCAGCACGGAAATCAGGGTGGGAAATAGCAATCAACTCCCTCGCGCGTTGCTTGGCTGACTTGCCACGCAACTGGGCTACGCCGAACTCCGACACCACGTAGTTGATGTCGTTCTTGCTGGTGCTCACGTGGGTGCCAGGTGACAGCATTGGCACAATGCGGCTGATGGTGTCGTTTTTCGCAGTGGAGGGCAAAACAATGAAGGACTTTCCACCCCTTGATCGGTTGGCTGCACGGACAAAATCAGATTGACCACCGGTGCCTGAGTAAGGCAGATGCGCCAAACTTTCAGAACCACACTGGCCTAATAAATCAATCTGTAAAGTGGCGTTGATAGTGACCAAATTGTCATTCTGGCCCGCCAAATAAGGATCGTTGGTGAAGTCGACCGGGTGCATTTCTAGGCCCGGATTGCGGTCCATATAGCGGTAGAGATTTTGCGAGCCCAGCGCAAAAGTGGCGATGGTCTTTCCCGGCAGGTAGTTTTTTTTGCGGTTGGTCACAGCACCGCTTTCAATCAGTGTCAAGATGCCATCGCCGATCATCTCAGTGTGAATACCCAGATCGTGCTTGGCTGTCAACTGCATCACCACGGCATCGGGAATACCACCGTAACCGATCTGCAACGTCGAGCCGTCGTCGATCATGTCGGCTACATATTTACCGATAGCCTCTTGAATCGGACCGATCTTTGGTAACCCAACTTCCATGATCACATCGCTGCTCTCAATCAGTGCAGTCACCTGAGATATATGCACATGGCAATTGCCCATGGCATACGGCACGTTGGGGTTCACCTCCAGCACCACCACACGCGCCTTTTTGATCGCCGCCATGGTGTAGTCAGTGCCAAGACTAAGCGAAAAATAACCGTGGTTATCCATGGGCGAAGCCATCGCCATCACCACGTCTGCCGCCATCTGACCGCGCTCGATCAAACTTGGCATTTCCGAAAAATAGCTGGGAATGAAATCAACCCATCCCCCACTGCCTCCAGCACGAGAAGCTGCCCCAAAGAAAAAGGCGACATGCCGGACATGGTCCGCAGTTTCGGCATCGAAATAAGCGAATTTTCGTACCGCCAAAATCTGGCCAACTTTGATGTCGTGAAAGCGTCGGCGTTGTTCAGACAACTCTGTCAGCATTGTGGGTGGCTCGCCAACGCCAGTCGGAACGATGATGAAATCACCATCATGAAGATGCGCTAAAGCATCTGCCGCGCTACCGCGTTTACTCCGGTATAAATCTTGTACTGACATAGTGTGCTGAGTTTGTTGGAGGCAATTCGTTACCGCGTTATGACGCGACGTCTGACGATAAAAAGTCAGAATCTAAAGCTTAATTTTCTTATCGTACATGGCCGTCAAAACTTTTACAGCTAAATTAACTCGCTGACAACAGCCAGCTCTGGCTAACAAGCTGTGATGCAGAAAGGGGTTTGCGGTGGTCAGGCTTTGCGAAATTAGGCGATCGAATCTGCCCTCTCAAGGGCATCAAGCATGGACGTTTTTCGAAGATAGGCCTTTGCCTTGACAGGGTTGGCGCAAATGGCGCGCAACTCGTCTTGGGTCTTTTTACGCAGCACCGGGTCTCGCTCCTCTATCTCTTTTTTGTTGCGTGCTGTGCTGGCGTTAATGTATTCAATGGCGATGGTTCTGCGCTGGCGTTCATAGCGATCAAGGGTGTCCTCGGATTGCCCTTTTTGAATAACCGCCAACAGTTTTTTGCACAAGTTCATCGCGTCGTGTACCCCACCGTTCATCCCCATCCCACCTAGTGGGTTGTTGATATGGCCGGCGTCTCCCAGCAGAAAGACACGTCCCTGGCGAAAAGTCTTTGCCACTCGCTGATGAACTTTGTACAAGCTGCGGTGAACCGTCTCGTAACTTTTCGGCTGCGGCAGCAGCGCTTGCAGTCGCTGCTCGACCAAAACGTCCCCCATCACCTCTTCGTCGGTTTCCTCCGGCTTGGTTGGAAACAGCACACGCCACAAGGTAGGAACGCGCAGCAGCACGCACCACTCCTTGGGGTCAGAACAGTAGTTCACGTAAGACAACTTGGGCAGGTGTTTAGCGTATTCAAACTCGGTTGAAATCACCAAAAACCGTTCCGGGTAGGTTAAGCCGTCAAAATCGATGCCCAAACTCCGCCGGACTGTGCTCCAGGCACCGTCAGCAGCCAATACGTAATTGCTTACTACTTGATGGGCCTGCTCCTCAATCGTCAGGTGGGTGATCGCCTTGTCGGCGGTTTGCTCGACCGATTCGACCTTGGCGTTGAAGTGGATCTGCACATGCGGTATTTTTTCGAGCTTGGCCAAGATCAGATTGGTCAGCTTCCACTGCTCGCACTGCAGGCGAAACGGATGGTCCGTGTCGCCCGACAGGAGTTGCATGTCAAACTCTGCCACGACCCCTTCATGGCGGTCGCGCTGTTGGGTGTAGCGAGCCACCAAGCCTTGCGAAATCAAATCTTGTGTCAGTCCATAGGGCGCCAACATGTCCAGCGTTGGTGGGTGGAAAGTGGAAGCCCGAAAGTCTTCGTTGAGACCCGGAGACGATTCCGCCACCGTCACTCTGACACCGGCTTCGGCCAGTACCAAGGCACTGACCAAGCCGACGGGCCCGGCCCCTGCAATCATCACATGAGCTTGTATCAATTCCAACTCCTTGAGACTCTGAGACTTTGAACGTGCTTCATGAAAAGCAATTTTCTAAGTTCTCAATGTACACAAAATATTTTTCTATTGTGGAGTCAGGTCGTAAATATTGATATTTTCTATAAAAACACACAAATACTCCTCTGCACTCAAGCCGTCTGGCCCTAAACTCACAAAATTCATAAGTCACTGAATACCAGTCTTGTACACAATTAAGTCGTCTGCAACGATTTCTTCACCATGACCCGCGCCAGCGATATCGCTTACAAAACTATTCGAGGCCTCATTTTGGAGGGGCGCTATGTCCCAGGGCAGCGCATGATTGAGGATGAGTTAGCGCAGCGAGTTGGTGTGTCAAGAACATCCGTTCGCGACAGTTTGCGACGTTTAGTCAATGATGGTATGGTGCGTACCGAACCGAATCGGGGCACTTTTGTTGCAGACCTGTCCACAGCAGAAATTGATGAAATATTTCAACTTCGCGCTATCTTGGAGGGCCATGCCACCGCTCAGGCGGCCCTGAATGCGAAGACCGAAGACCTCGATGCACTCGAGCGCATTGCCGGAGATATAGAGGCTCTACTCGATCGTGCGGACCTGACCCCCGATGAGTTGTTTGCCCGCTTTCAGTCCAGCAACAACGAGTTTCACGGGACTCTTTTGCGTGCCAGTGGTTCAAAGCGCCTGCAGGTCCTCGCCAAGCCTTTGATCGAACTGCCTTTGGTGCTCATGAAAAATCAGAATTGGCCGGGTGAAGTGTCCGTGCGCCGTTCAAACCAGCAACACATGGAGATCATAGAGGCCTTGCGAGCCCGCGACCCCTTACTAGGGAAACTGCGAACCCAGTCGCACATCATGTCAACCAGACCGCGTGCCATGGTCGAAGAGTCCCTTCACGGCTTGAATCTGTTGTCATGACACGGCTCCACATCATCGACACGGACAGAGTCATGCGGCTAGGCCAATTCCTGCCGCTCAGGACTTCAGACCTTGGAATCTGAATTGATCTTTGTGGCTGACAATACGCCCGGCCACCGGGCTGGGGAAGTGTGCGGCAAACAGCAGACTCGACGTGTCTGCCATGCTGTGCACCATGGCTTTGCGCGAGGCCTCAGAGGCATGGACGTCATGACAAAAATGAGACGACCAGTCCAAATTAATCAGTTGAGCCGGCGTGTGAAGAATGTCGCCACTGAAGACGCCGTGCGCCCCTTGGCTGTGGGCGTGCAACATGCAGTTGCCGGGTGTGTGACCCCGTGCAGCCTGCAAATAGACCCCCTCTTCAAATTCAAAATCATCCGCCACCATGACCGCCTGACCGGCATCGACCACTGGCAAAATGCTGTCAGCAAACGAGCCGTGGTTTGGCACGGGTTGGTTTGTCGCCATTGCCGATCGATGGGCATGCTCCCAGTGGTTGTACTCGGTTTTGGAGAAGACATACTTGGCCTTGGCAAATGTGGGAATCCATTGCTGATTGACCAGTTGGGTGTTCCAGCCTACATGGTCTGCGTGCAGATGAGTGCAGCAGACAAAATCAATTTCATCGGGGCGAACGCCAATGCGTGCCATCGCCTGCAGGTAGTCGTAGTTCTGCAGATGCCAGCTAGGCCGATTCGGCCTGGGTTTGTCGTTACCCACGCAGGTGTCGATCAAGATGGTATGCCGGCGAGTCCTGAGGACATAGCTGTGGAACGACATCATGGCGTTGTTGTCGTTATCTACAAACAGCGGTTTGAGCCAGTCTGCATTGGCATCAATATCGTCTTTCGTGATTTGTGGAATGATCCATTGCAGGGCTGCAAAAGCGCCTTCGGATTCAACGATCCGGTCAATGCTGAACTCACCCAAAATATGTTTTTTCATGTTGACTGTCCTTTTGATAACGTCGTGATACGCACCGTTTCCGTCCTCGCTGGGCAAACGCACAGCTTATTTTTATAACTTTCACTCAGGAGTTTTATCTTGCATTATTCATGGTCGCCCATCATCAACCGCAAACCTTTGCGATTCCCCAATGGAAAAAAACTGGCACTCATCGTGACAATGAACTGCGAGTATTGGGATCTGACCAAAGACACCACCGAGCCCTATTACGCTGGGGGCCCTCCGATGTTGCCTGACTCCCTTCCCGGTAACGTGGCTGACTTCCCCAACTTCACTTGGCGAGAATACGGCCAGCGTGTGGGCGTCTGGCGGATGTTCAAGTTGTTTGATGAGATGGGCGCCCCGTTCTCCATCACCATCAACGCCAAGACGGCACTTGAGCGTCCTGAAATCATCGCCTACGCCAACGAGCGGAAATGGGAAATCGTGGCCCATAACTACGAACAGGGCGAGCTGTTGACGCGCCACACCTTTGACATTGCGAAAGAGCGGGAACTGATCGCTGCCACCTTGGCTGTTTACGAAAAAACTGTCGGACGTAAAGCCAAGGGTTGGCTGTCTTCGTCCTTGCGCGGCACACCCAACACGCCTGATCTGGTTGCGGAACAAGGCCTTCAATTTTTCTGCGACTACATGAATGACGATCAGCCCTACCTGATACAGACACCGTCCGGTCCGATTGTCAACGTGCCTTACAGCATCGAGATCAACGACTTCACCTTCTTTCACCGCCGTGCCATGTCGACTTGGGATGCTGCACGCATGCTTAAAGACCAGTTTGACGAGCTTTACAAGGAAGGTGCCGAAAGCGGCCGACTGATGAATATCGGCTTGCATCCGCATGTCTCCGGCTACGCTCACCGGATGCCTTGTTTCCGCGAGTTCCTGGCGCATGCGAAAGGACACCCTGACGTTTGGTGGACAACGCGCGAAGAACTGTCGTCTTGGTATCTGGAAAATCACGCCGGCCATATTAGTTAATCAGGCAATAGCACCGGTAGATTCAGACGAATCAATTGTCTGAATCTACTCGCAACGCTACGTTATGTAGTGTTGCTGGTTATGAAAAAAATAAACGGGACTGAATCCCGTTTATTTTTTTGTGAAGTTACTTGCAAACGTCTGGTGCGTGCGAGTCAAGTAATGTGCGCTGCCCGTTTTTGAGCCGAATAATGTAGGCAGGCAGTTCGGAGTCATGGTCTTGACTGAAGCAGATTTTGCCGTTGACGCCATTGATGTTGGTAGCCATCAGGTTGTCACGAATGGCAGCTCTTTCTGCTTTGATCTTGGCCGCATCCCCGGTCACGTTGGCCCGGCGCATGGAGTCAGCGTAAACATAAACAATGTCATAGACGGATGCGTCAACGTGGTGAGCGCCCGATTTGTTGACGCCCCGTTTCTTGGCTTCCTCCAAAAACTTCTTCTCGAATTGACGGGTCCGGTCATTGGCATCCCACCAGTACCAGGATACGAAAGTAGCCCCCTCACCGTCTGCACCCAAGACCTTGCCAATGTCTGGGTCGGCAAAAATTTGGCCGCCAATCAAGGTGCTGGTATGGCCTTGGCGGCGTAGTTCTTTCATTACTTTGGCAGTGCCTTCAGGCAGGCCGGCAAAAGCAAAAACGCCAGGAGAAATACCCTTGAGCTTGGTGATATGGGGGGATAAGTCTGTTGCGTTGGTTGGGAAACCTTCCGCCGGGATGACCATCTTCCAGCCATTGGCCTCGAGCAAATTAGGCATCCAGCTCGCCAGCGACTTGCCAACAAATTCATCGCTGGGGTACATCACGGCAGCAGTCTTGTTGGTGACGCCGCCCTTGGTGGCCATTGTCTTGAGCAGACGCCCGAACTGCTTGCCTTCATCTTCCGTGACACGGAAGGCCCATTTCCGGTCTTTGGTCAATCCAGGTGCAGTAGCCGAGTTGGAAATTTGGACGATTTCAAGTCGCTCGCCGGCGGCAAAGCCGACTTGTGCTTCCTGACTGGAGAATGGCCCAATGACGCCGAGCGCCTTGGTGTCTTCGACAAATTTTTGCACCGCCACCTGCGCATTTTTGCCCTCACCACCCGTGTCGAATTTTTCGATACGGAGCTTCTTACCATTGATGCCGCCGGCGGCATTGATTTCAGCCACAGCAATATCGACCGCGATTTCGGTACCGACCCCGACACCGGCATAGCGCCCTGTTTTTGCGTGGGACAAACCCAGAACCAATTCCTGAGACATGGCCGGAAGCGCCACAGCGGCAGCCAAGTAACCGAGCAAGAAGCGCATTTTCATTGAAAACCCCTTTGTTTAAGTACCCAAATAAGCCGCCGCCATGCGAGGGTCTGATGCCAACTCGCTGGTGCTACCTTCCAAAACCAGCCGCCCTAACTCAAGCACATAGGCCCTGTGGGCGGTAGCCAAAGCCATATGTGTGTTTTGCTCGATCAGCAATATAGAGAGTCCATCGCGGTTCAAATCGGTGATCAGTTTGAACAGCGTTTGAACCAACAAGGGGCTCAGTCCCAAAGACGGTTCGTCAAGCATCATCAGGGCAGGCTTGCTCAGCAAAGCCCGACCGATTGCCAGCATCTGCTGCTCTCCGCCTGACAACACTGACGCGAGCATGTCGCGGCGCTTGGCGAGGTTGGGGAAACGGTCGAAAATAGCAGCGATTTCCCGCTCAGGATTGTCGGTTCTCGTGTAGGCGCCCATCAACAAGTTGTCGTGCACCGTGAGGCTGACGAAAATTTGTCGGCCTTCAGGTACCAGCACAAGACCCTGCCTGACCCGCCACGCAGCACTTTGCCGATTAACGGATTGGCCTTTGAAAAAGACTTCCCCCCGGCTTGGTTTAACAACACCTTGCAAGGCCTTGAGCAGGGATGTTTTTCCCGCGCCATTGGCGCCGAGCACGGTGACGATTTCGCCTTCAGCGATGTGCAAGGACATATTTTTTACGGCCTCAGTAGGACCGTATGTCACCTGCAGTCCGCGTGCCTCAAGCAGCATGAGCAACTCCTGGCAGAGGAGCGGGTGTGCCCAGATAGGCTTCCATCACGCCGGAGTCCCGGTGTACTGCATCGGGTGTTCCTTCAAAAATCTTGCGGCCGAAATTGAGCACGACCACGTGGTCGCAGAGGTTGCGCACAAAGGGCATGTCGTGTTCGACCACCAACAAGGTGATGCCGGTGTTTGAAAGGCGCTCCAGAAGCAATCTCAATTCAACTGTTTCTGCGCTATTCAGACCCGCGGCGGGCTCATCGAGCAGCAAGATGCTGGGCCGGGCCATGATGGCGCGCACCACCTCAATACGTTTTTGAATGCCGTAAGGCAAGTCAGCGACGACCTGACCAGGATACGTTCCAAGCCCGGCATCGGCCAGGGCGGTGCGGGCATTTTCTGAGGCTTTGTTGCCCCTGGCCAGTGCAAACGGGGAGCTGTAATGGTGCTCGCCCAGCATCACATTTTCAATTGTTGATAAATGGGGCATCAATCTAATATTTTGAAATGAGCGAGCTACGCCATGCGCCACCCGCTTGGCAACGGACATGTGTGTGATGTCTTGGCCGACAGCCACGATGCGTCCGGCGTCGATAGGGTAAACACCTGAGATCAGGTTGAAAATTGTCGATTTGCCTGCGCCGTTGGGTCCAATCAATGCTGTTCGACTGGCACGTTTAACCTCGAAGCTGACGTCATCGATGACCTTCAAGCCACCAAAGGATTTACTGACTCCGGAAAGTTGCAGCACCGTGCTCATGAGCCTGCCTTTTTGCGATCAGCTGCGTGAGACGTAGTGATGCTGGAGCGCATCCTCTCAAGCATGGTCCGCGTGATCATGCCCTGGGGCCGCCACATCATGAGCAGCACCACGGCCATGCCGAAAACCATGTAACGTCCTCCTTCAAGAAATTTAAGGGCAGGGCTCAGTTCTGCCAGATTACGCAGGGCTTCGGGCGCTAGCGTGAAGAAGGCCGCGCCAAAAATCGGCCCCCAGACCGTTTGTGTGCCCCCCATCAGGACATACAGCAGGACATAAATACTAAACAGGACACCCGTGGATTGCACGTCGATGAAGTTGAACTGGTGAACCAGTAAAGCGCCTCCCATGCCGCCGATGGCACCACCGATGGTCAGCGCTGTCACCTGAGTTCCGCGCAAGTTGACGCCAAACAAGTGGGCAACGCTTTCATCGTCATGGATGGCACGCACTGACAAGCCAAAACGCGTCGACATCAGCCATGCGACAAAACAAATCACGGCAAGCGTCACCGGTAAAACGGTTGGCAGGCCGGCATAGGCCATGACAGATAAACCTGCCGCACCGCCCAAGGCCGGAATATTCAGCAGTACACCAGCCACCACCTCGGCGAATGCAAATGTAGCCAGCACCATGTAAACGCCGCGCGTCCGCAAAATCGGCCAAGAGATCAAAAACGCGACGACACCTGCCAATGCGGAGCCCAACAAGATCGCAGACCAAAGTGGAAGGTCAAACTGCGATGTCAAGGCACCGGCGGTATAACCGCCCACCAAAACAAAACCTGCTGCCCCCAAATTCAATAACCCAGCAGAAGCTGGAATGAAGACAGAGTAGGCAACCACAACATTGATGGCAAACATGGCCAACAAGCCACTGAAATAACCAGACATCAGAATTTACCTTTGCCAATCTGAGTATGACCAAACAAACCTGATGGCCGAATAATCAACACGATTAAAAGTAATCCCCAAACTGGTATTTTTTCTATTTCTGCACCAAAGGTACTGATGGCCAAAACCTTGACCAAGCCGACTAACAAGCCTCCTGCAATAGCGCCCCAAATATTTCCGAGCCCGCCAAGAACCATCGCAGCAATGGCATCGGTGGCGATCGCATCACCCATAAAAGGCGTGACAGTCCCATAACTGGCCGCATACAAAATGCCAGCCAAACCTGACAGCACGCCGGCAATCACAAAAACCACAGGTACAACATGCTGCACTTCAACCCCCATCAAGGTGGATGCATTCGGGTTTTCAGCGATGGCACGCAAAGCTCGCCCTACCTTGGTGCGAACCAGCAGTGCATTGAGCATGGCGACCAGGGTGATGGCGAGCAGCAAACTGATAAGGTGCGGAATGCCAACAATCAACTCGCCCAGACGCAAATTGGTGTATTTGAACGGAAGCTCAAAACGCTGCGGGTCACTGCCCCAGATTGACGAAGCCAAATGCTCGAAGAAAATAAGAAAACCCAAGGAGCTCACCACCGGCAAGGCGTGCTCTGTCGCATCTCCAAAACGGGCCTTCATGTAGCGGTAGGTAAAACGCTCGATCAGTAGAGACGCCAGCACGGCAAAGCCAATACCAACGGCAGCAGCCCATGCCCAATGCCAGCCCCAACCCAACACGTTAGAACCCGATGACGACAAGGCCCACGTCACCATGGCGGCGATCATGAATAGTGCCGGAATGGTGAAATTGAGAAAGTTCAACATACCGATGGTGAGGGTGAATGCCACTGCCACAAAGGCCAATATGCCGCCCAGCATCAGGCCGTTAATGATTTGTTGTGTGAGCTGCACGTTAAATGTGATTTTTAGTTAAATTCAATCTTGACTCAAAAAGCATCCGGCTTAAATTGGTGATAACACTGAGTGCAATTTCAGTGCCAGTAAATTCATGCCGCTGATCATTTTTGATAAAAACGACATTAGGAATTTTGTAGCATCCACCGCGGCTCTGGTATCTTTCGCCAAGCTATTCAACAACTGGAGAACGTTTAGTGAACCCTTTGCATCATGGCGTTCTAGGCAGTTCGTCACCCCTGAAACTTGTACTGGCCGGGGGCTGTGGTGGAATCGGACGCGCCGTCGCCCTTGAGGCGAAGCGACTGGGAATGGACGTTGCCATTCTTGACCTGCCTGCGTCAATTGAACGGCACCATGTTGAAGGACTCTCCCATTTCGCGCTGGATGCGAAAGCGCCAGACTCTGTCGAACGAGCGATGACCGAAGCCGCAAAACAACTCGGAGGCATCGATGCCTGCGTCAACTTGATCGGTTTCATGACCGCACCACAAAGCTTAGCAAGTATGTCCATCGAAACATGGCAAGACGTGATTCACGGCAACTTGGATGCCGCTTTTTATCTTTCACGCTCTGCCCTACCCTACCTGCATCAGTCTGGTCGCGCATCTCTGGTTCACATTGCCTCGGGGCTCGGTGCATGGGCTCGTCCTAATTTTGGCGCCTATGGTCCTGCGAAAGCTGGGATCATCTTACTGACACGCCAGTTAGCTCTTGAAAATGCGCCCACTGTGAGGGTCAACGCTGTTGCTCCTGGCGCAGTGGATACTGCTTTTTTGCGCGGCGGAACTGGCAGGTCTGACGAGCAAGCAGCTTCCAGCTTAGACCCCAGCAGTTACGGTCAAGTCGTTCCACTTGGACGGATTGCAGAACCCAAAGATATTGTCGGTCCCGTCATGTTCCTGCTGTCGGAGGCGGCTGCCTACATGACGGGTCAGACCTTGCATGTGAACGGCGGCACCTACATGCCTTGAATGGCCCACGCCTGTTTCGCTTGCTTGTCTAAAAGCGGTTGCGCACAACGTCAGACCAGACTGTCAAAGTCGGTCACTCAACACGAATGTTGCCCACCTTGATGACCGGCGACCAAACCCTAATTTCCTTTTGAATGAATCCCACAAATTTGTCGGAACCCAGCACCATAGGGGATAGGCCGACGACCGGATCAGACAGTCGCGCCTGCATTTCGGGCGTATTCAAAATGGCAAGCAGCTCTTTTTCAAGCAGGGAAGTGATTGCACGCGGCGTTTGAGCAGGCGCAGAGATGCCCAACCATGAAACGGCCTGCACCCCGGGAACGATCTCGTCTAAAGTGGGCACATCAGGGAATGCAGCAACACGCTTATCGCTGGTCACGGCCAGTATCCTTACTTTGCCAGCCTTAACCAATGCAGTTGCGCTGGCCGTCAGAACCATGTCCAAACGCCCCCCGAGAAGATCGGAAATGGCTGGCGCTGGGCCTTTGTAAGGGATATGGGTCATATCCAGGCCAAGTGTTTGTTTGAGCAACTCAGCAGCCAGAAACCCAGATGTGCCCACGCCGGCAGAGGCGTAATTGACTGTGCCAGGCTTGGCCTTGACCATGGCTAGCAAGTCCCGCATTGTTTTGGCCGGATGGTCTGATTTGACAATCACATACTGCGGATAAACACCGACGAGTGCAATGTGATGAAAGTCCTTGAGTGGGTCGTAAGGAATCTTGGCGTACATCAACGGCCCAGGGGCAATCGATGAGTTGAAAGTTGCCGCCAAGGTATAACCATCAGGCGCCGCTTTGGCCACCAGATCCGCCCCAAGGGTTGATCCAGCGCCAGGGCGATTTTCGATCACGACAGGCTGCTTGAGTGCATTGCCCAAACGTTCTGCGATGGCGCGCAAGGCTACCTCCGCGTTCGTACCAGGCGCAAAAGGCATCACCAATTTGATGGGCTGTGAGGGGTAGGTTTGGCTCCATGCGCCCAAACTGGACAACGCGCAAACGGTCAAGATCAATGCATTCCGAAACAGCCGCATGGGACTTCCTTCATTTTTAAAAAAAGATACTTCATCATCACAAAATAATGTCCTGAGCATAATAAATATTCCAATGAATACGAATCTAAATGGCGTTAATTGCTTTAGCTACTTGGCGCTGCAACCTCAAATTCGAATGGCATCTGTCAAGCGTGTTGTGTCCTTTTAATGCGTGCATCGAACTGGGCACTTGTGCCGCCAATAAGATCCGTGATTGAAACTACTCAATTTTTTTAATCAACTGAACCAACTCCTTCATTGAGTTCACAGGAATGCTCGGGTGCACCGTCACGACCTTCTGCATCTCGGCGACTTCGACGATGACCGGTTTGCCCAATGCGCAACACTAAGCACTAAGCGTGCCCGATTGGCCTAATGGCTCTGCTGCAAAGTACTCACAAGGGCCTGCGACAGAGGGAATACGCAGCCCACGGTTTTCCTTACTAGTTGTTGCTCAGTGCAAGTATTTTGGATGCAAGCAGTATTTCTTTACTATGATATTATTTTCTCATTCCATAACTTAATGGGCATATCAAAATGGAGTGGACACAACGTCTGCGCATGCGTCAGCTGTACTTGCTGGTTGCACTTTACGAAACACGTAATATCAGCCACACGGCGACCCAAATGGGTGTGACTCAACCGGGCCTTTCAAAATTTTTGGGTGATCTCGAAGAAGACCTGAACGTCAAACTATTCAAACGCAACTCGCGCGGACTCACACCGACTGAATTTTGTACCGCACTGGTCACGCATGCCAGGGCCATCATCGGAGAGCTGGATCGGACACAGGCGACCATCAGTTTGATGTCCATTGGTGCGTCTGGCAATTTGGTGGTGGGCACCACGCCAACTGTCGCGACAGAATTGTTGCCGCTCGCTGTCGGATATTTCAGAAAAAAATTTCCTGATGCTTACCTCAACATCATTGAAAATCGACTGGACACTTTGCTTCCGCAACTTGAAGAAGGACGGATAGATTTGGTGATCACCCGTACCGACCAGGCACGACTTGATGCCGGTGTCCGCTGCGACATCCTTTACCCAGAGCAGATTCGCATCGTGGTTGGTGTGAATCACCCATTGGCAAAAAAGCGAAAAGTAGACTGGCCTGATGTTCTTCGCTACCCTTGGATTATCCCGCCCAAAGTCAGTCCCCTCAGGCGTGAGCTAGAGCACGAATTAGCCCTCGCAGGCCAACCTCCGCCACGTTATCGTGTTGAGACTGGCTCTACCCTGCTCATCGTGACCATGCTCCAGGACGGTGATCTTGTCGCGCCCATGTCTGCAAGGCTGATGCACTACTTTCAAGGGCTCAAACAGGTGGTTCCGCTGCCGCTACCCTACTTGCGGGAGGGCAGCGTTGGCGTTATTCGTCGACGTGAAGCAAACGAGTCACCCTTGTTAAAAGCTTTTATGGATGGCTTGCGGCGGCATGCCGGGGCTTGATATGTTTAAAGGCCTGTCCACGCTTTGGACGTTGAGTTGACCTTAATGCGACTGATCCCATTCGATGCGATGTTGCGCACCACCGACGAACAAATCGCACTTATGTTGTGCCACTGCGGGCGTTTCCCCCATGGCCATTCAACTAAGCGTATCAAAGTTGCACCAATGTGTGGACGCTTGACAGTCTCACCCATCAAATGCGCTACAGAACCAATCCCTAGCCATCAACTAAGTTGTATGGATTAATAAATTATTGATATAGCTTTATTATTTACCGCTTGAAGAAATTGAGCGGGTGACCGATCATCCAAATCTTACTCACTTGAACAGATTCCTAATGACTCCCTCTCATGTATTGATTGCTGGGGCAGGCCCCGTAGGTCTGGTCAGCGCACTGAACTTGGCCAAGGCTGGCATTTCCGTGACTGTCTTTGAACGTCACATCGCCCCCCAGGAGGACCTTCGCGCATCCACCTTTCACCCCCCAACGTTGGACCTTCTGGCCCGTTTCGGACTGACGGAGGAACTTGTGTCGCAAGGCCTAGTTGCCCGCTATACGCAACAGCGCGATCGGAAAGAAGGCCTCATTGCAGAATTTGACATGGCTCTGTTAAAAGGCGAAACACAGCACCCCTTTCGTCTGCAATGTGAGCAATGGAAACTCAATACCCTGTTGCTAGACAGACTGGCTTTATTGCCACACGTCACTATTTTGATGGGGGCAGAACTACAGTCGGTTGATCAGGATGTTGACAGCGTGACAGCCAAAGTCAAAATAGACGGCAAAATCGAAAACTTCACCGGCAACTACCTCATTGGCGCAGATGGTGCATCAAGCATGGTGCGTCAGTCACTGGGCATTGAATTTGAAGGATTTACTTACCCTGAGCGTTTTTTGTCAGTGTCGACCGACTTTGAATACGCTGATCACCTACCCAAATTGTCGTATGTCAATTACGTCTCGGATCCTAATGAATGGTGCGTTCTGCTGAAAGTTCCGACCTTGTGGCGGGTTCTTTTCCCCACTCGGCTTGAAGAGACGGATGAAGAAGTCATGACCGACGAATCTATTGAAGCCCGGATGCAAAATCTTCTCCCTAAAGATACCCCTTACAACACGGTGCACCGCACGCTCTACAAAGTTCACCAGCGCGTTGCCAAGGAGTTCCGCCGGGGCCGTGTCGCCCTTGCTGGAGATGCCGCGCACATCAACAATCCGATCGGTGGCATGGGCATGAACGGTGGCGTCCAAGATGCCTTCAACCTTTCGGACAAACTGATTGAAATTTTGACGTCGGGCGCATCACCGGATCTACTGGACCGCTATGAACGTCAACGACGTGCGGTGGCCATCGAGTACATCAATG
Source organism: Comamonadaceae bacterium (assembly GCA_947450695.1). GTDB lineage: Bacteria > Pseudomonadota > Gammaproteobacteria > Burkholderiales > Burkholderiaceae_C > Polaromonas. Next base: position 17,897 of record CANFWV010000001.1, on the reverse strand, counting down.
CCAACACGGCTCGCAACAAAAAGAATATCGAAGAGCGTGATCCACAAGCGCGCCAAAAAACCCAGAGCGAACTGCGAGCTATCGCAGCGAGCCCTTCCGCCGCGAAAGATTACCTTCGCAAAACATCCATGATTGATGCGCTAGAACGCGCGGAGTCCATCGCATGAAGCAAGGTCTAAGCACCAAAACAGGCGCGCAAAAGCGCGCTGAACTCAAAGCCCATTTCGCCAAGGGACACCTCGTCGTCGCACCAGGTGTTTTTGAAATGGTCTCCGCCAAGATCGCGGACCAGATGGGCTTTGAAGCCTTGTACATGACGGGTTACGGCACCGTTGCCTCTTACTTGGGACTGCCCGATGCTGGTCTGGCCAGCTACACGGATATGGTCAATCGGGTCAGTCAATTCGTCAGCATCACCGACACGCCCCTGATTTGCGACGGTGATACAGGTTACGGCGGCCTGCTCAACGTCATGCACACCGTTCGCGGCTATGAAACGGCCGGTGCCTGCGCGATCCAACTTGAAGACCAGGAATTCCCCAAAAAATGTGGCCATATGTTGGGCCGCAGGGTGGTGCCTACGCAGGACATGGTTGCCAAGATCAAGGTGGCGGCAGAAACACGCACCGACAAGAACTTCCAGATCATTGCCCGCACAGATGCTCGCACCGTTCATGGTCTGGACGAAGCCCTGCGCCGCATGGAGCAATACGCACGAGCTGGTGCCGACATCCTGTTCATTGAAAGTCCGGAGTCCATTGAGGAGATGGAAACCATCGGCAAAGCATTTGACCTGCCACTGGTGGCCAACATGGTTGAAACTGGACGCACCCCCGTGCTGACAAAGGAAGAGTTGCAGCGCATCGGTTTTGGGCTTGTTATCTTTCCGTCGGCGGCATTCTTGTCTGCGGGAGCCGCATTTAAAAATGTTTACAGCCACATCAAGGCAACCGGTTCAAGTGCCAACCTCGATCAGCCACTGCATGACTTCCAGGAGTTCTCTAAATTGATGGGCTTCGACTGGGTGGCAAATTTTGACAAGTCGCATGCTGCCGAAGAGGTGAAGCCTTGAGCAAGGAAGACATCTACCGCAAGCAGAACATGGGCAATGCATCCGGCATGGGCTCACGGTGCGGTTTGATATTGGTGGATTTCGTCAACGGTTTCGTGGACGAAACGCAGTTTGGCGGCCCTCACATCGTTGAGGCTGTCAAGGCGACAGTGCCCCTGCTGGCGGCCTTCCGGAAAGCTCAACTTCCGGTCGTACACACACGCGTGGTTTTTGCTGACGATGGCGCTAATCAAAACGTGTTTTGTCTGAAGGTGCCACCGCTGCTGCAATTAACGGAACACGCCCATGCCTCACAAATCGTTCCCGAATTGACACCGGTCATGGGCGAATGGGTTTTGCGCAAGACTTCAGCCTCTGCATTCTTTTCGACCGGCCTGTCTGAATGGCTGCATTTGCGGGGTGTTGACACAGCCGTCGTGGTCGGCTGCACCACCAGCGGCTGTATCCGTGCAACCGTCGTGGACGCGATGCAGTTCAACTTTCGCACCGTCGTGATTGAGGACTGCGTTGGCGACCGGGCCATCGAACCCCACGACGCCAATCTGTTCGATATGCGGCAGAAATATGCCGATGTGATGCCTCGCGATACTTTTCTTCAACTACTTATGAAAGTCTAATCATGGACCATCTTGGTTACCGCATGAAATTTGGTGTGTTGGGCCCCTCCACGAACACCATTGTTCAACCTGACTTTGACGACATGCGACCGGTGGGCGTAACCAACCATTACAGTCGGATCGTCATTCCAAATGATCCGGTCAGTAACAACGAGGAATTCCTGAAGTTGGTCAAGAGCATTCAAGGCAACACCCTGCAGGCCGCTGATGTTCTCAAAAGTTGCGAGATGCAGTACTTGGTGATGGGCATGTCTGCAGCGACTTTCTGGGATGGCCGCAAAGGCGCTGAAAGCTTCCTCACCATGATGCGTGAACGCGCCGGAGTAGACGTTTCCTGCGGTTCCTTCGCCACTGAAGCCGCACTCAATGCTTACAAGGTAAAACGGATTGCCTTTCTGTCGCCCTACTTTCCTGTGGCCAACGAGCAAGTCCGCCGGTTCTATGAAGACTGCGGTTTCACCGTCGTCCGTGATCTTTGTTTGCAGCGGCCCGGCCCGGTGCAGATTGCCCACACCACCGACGAAATGTGCCGTGACGCGCTGAGACAACTCGATGGCGACGACGTGGACGCCATCGTGCAGGTTGGCACCAATCTGTCCATGGTTCGATTTGCCGCCGCTGCCGAGCTGTACCTCGGGAAACCCGTCATCGCCATCAACACGGCCACGTATTGGCACGCCTTGCGTGCCGTCGGTATCACGGACAAAGTCCAAGGCTTGGGCAAGTTGTTGTCCCACTATTGATCAGGTCCCATCTTCTGTGACCACCTTGTTTGACAAAATCTGGCAAACCCATGTGGTGGCCAGCAATGAAGACGGCGAAGACCTTGTCTATATCGACCGGCACCTTGTGCAAGAAGTCTCCAGCCCGCAGGCCTTTGCCGGGCTGGCCTTGTCGGGGCGTGTATTGCGTTCGAGTGAACGCCACATAGCGATTCAGGACCACAACGTCCCGACAACACCCGACCGCAATACGCACATCCCCAATGCGGAGAGTGCCGCGCAGATTGACACCTTGCGGGCCAACGCCAAACTGACCGGCATGCGCCTGATTGACCTTGATGACGTGCGGCAAGGTATTGTCCATGTGGTCGGGCCTGAGCAGGGCTACATCCTGCCCGGTGCGACAGTCGTCTGCGGTGACTCTCACACCGCAACGCTGGGTGCGCTAGGGGCTCTGGCTTGGGGCATCGGGACGTCTGAAGCCGAACATGTCATGAGCACGCAAAGCCTGTGGGTGCGCAAACTCGCGACCCTTGGGCTGCGGGTTGACGGACAGCTCGGTCGAGGTGTTTACGCCAAAGACCTGGCGCTCGCCATCATTCGCCAGTTAGGCACCAGTGGGGGTGTTGGATTTGCCATCGAATATTTTGGCCCGACTGTCAGCGCACTGTCCATGGAAGCCCGGATGACGCTCTGCAACATGACCATCGAAGCGGGTTCTCGCTTTGGTTTGGTGGCACCTGATGAGGCTACCGTGGCCTATTTGAGACCGCGTGTCTCTGGCCTGGCCAAGATGCACTTTGATCAAGCGTTGATTGCATGGCGCTGTCTTCAGACCGACAACTACGGCGTCATTGGCATCAATGGAGTCAATAGCGACTTTGACAGGCTTGAGTCGGTAGATGCAAGTCGTATTCATCCCACGGTGACCTGGGGTACCACGCCTGCAGACAGCGCCGGTTTTGACCAAATCGTTCCGTCCTCCTTTGGGGCTGAAGACAGCATCGCCGAACAGTATCGGTTTGAGGCTGCGCTGACATACATGGGGCTGCACGCCGGACAAGCTGTCGCCAGCATTCCCATCGACGTGGCCTTTATCGGTTCCTGTACCAACGCCCGAATTGAGGACCTGCGCGCAGCAGCCAGCGTGACCCAAGGCAGGCGTATCGCCAAGGGTGTGAGAGGACTGGTGGTTCCAGGTTCGACCATGGTCAAGCGTCAGGCAGAGGCTGAAGGTTTGGCGCAGATCTTTGTCGACGCAGGATTTGAGTGGCGTGAGTCTGGCTGCTCCATGTGCGTGGGCATGAATGGCGACAACCTGAAGCCTGGGCAGCGCAGTGCGTCAACGTCCAACCGTAATTTTGAAAATCGTCAGGGTCAAGGCGGGCGGACCCATTTGATGAGCCCTGCCGCTGTGGCAGCTTCGGCCCTGCGCGGTGCACTCACTGATCCGCGGGAGTTTCTGTTATGAGACAAGCCATCACACGCGTCCAAGGTCCCGTGGCCATCTTGCAGCGCGACGACATTGACACCGATGCCCTCTTCCCGGCTCAGTACCTCAAGACCACGGTTCGCCAGGGGATGGGGGTTCACTTGTTTGCTGACTGGGTGGCGGCGAAGAACCCTGATGCCTCTTTTGTGACGGCAGGCAGCGCAACCCGCATCCTGATTGCCGGGCGTAATTTTGGCTGCGGTTCGTCCAGGGAACACGCGGTTTGGGCCCTCTCTGACTATGGAATTCAGGCGATTGTGGCGCTGTCTTTCGGTGATATTTTCCGTAATAACACGGTTAAAAATGGCATCGTCACGGGAACGGTGTCAGCCACGGACCACGCGGCGCTGACTGAAAGCCTCAAAGTCGATGGCGCCATGCTCGCCATGGACATTGCCAACTGTGTGGCGCTAACGCCTGACGGTTTGAAGATCAAGTTTGAGCTGGCGCGCGGCCACTTGGCGCAACTGTTGTCTGGTGAAGATGACATCACCCGCACACTTCGCTACGCCGACGCCCTCACAGCCTATGAGCAAAAAGTGGCGCTGCAGACACCTTGGCTGCAGCGAATCGACTAAGACCGCTCAGCCTTAAGGTGTCAGTCGTCTTGCGTTGCGTCCAGCCCTGGAAACAACACCTCGGTGTACCCGAACTGCGTGAAATCCTCGACGCGCATCGGGTACAACTTTCCAATCAAGTGGTCGCATTCGTGCTGCACCACACGTGCATGAAAACCCTCGACGGTCCGGTCGATCGGATCGCCATAAAGATCGAAACCGGTATAGCAAATTTTTGAAAAGCGCGGCACCACACCTCGCAAGCCGGGTACGGACAAACAACCTTCCCAGCCATTTTCTTTTTCGTCACCTATCGGCGTGATAACCGGATTCAGCAACACCGTGCGCGGGATCAGCGGTGCGTCTGGGTAGCGTGGATTAATCTCATCAGTGCCAAAAATAACCAGCTGCAAATCAACGCCAATTTGCGGTGCTGCCAAGCCCGCTCCATCGGCTGCAGCCATGGTGTCGAACATGTCAGCCACCAGTAAATGCAACTCGTCTGTATCGAATTCAGTGATCGCTTGCGCGACGCGCAGCAAGCGCGGATCACCCATTTTTAAAATCTCATGCACTGCCATTGAGTAACTCCAACAGTTGACTTTCGTCGATCACCTTGATGCCTAGTTCAATCGCCTTGGTCAGTTTGCTGCCGGCTTCCATACCGGCCACCACGTAATCGGTTTTTTTGCTGACGGATCCAGCCACTTTGCCGCCAGCGGCTTCGACTTTGTCTTTGGCCTCATCTCGACCTAGGGTTGGCAGCGTGCCGGTGATGACAAATGTTTTGCCAGACAGCGGCTGAGGTGCGCGCTCGGCCGGAGCGCCCTCTTCCCATGTCACGCCACAGGCACGCAACTGCTCGACCACTTCGCGGTTGTGCGCTTGATCAAAGAAGGTGCGGATGCTTTTCGCCACCACCGGACCGACATCATCCACCGCCAGCAGCTCATCCTCGCTAGCACTCATGATCGCATCGAGGTTGCCGAAATAACGCGCCAACGCCTTGGCTGTGGCTTCACCCACATGGCGAATACCCAGACCGAACATAAAGCGAGGCAAGGTCGTTTGTTTGGATGTCTCGATCGCTTCGAGCAAGTTGTTGGCTGACTTGTCGGCCATCCGATCGAGCCCGGCCAAGGAGGTCAAACCCAACCGATAGAGGTCGGGCAACGTGCGGATGATGTTGGCGTCCACCAGCAACTCAACCAACTTATCGCCCAAACCATCAACCTCGACAGCACGGCGATGCGCGTAATGCAAGATGGCTTCTTTGCGCTGCGCAGCGCAGAACAATCCGCCTGTGCAACGGTAATCGGCCTCACCTTCTTCGCGCACAGCAGCCGATCCACATACGGGGCATTGGCGTGGCATGGTGAATTGTTCGGCCTGCCCGAGACGTTTCTCAAGCACCACGCTGACGACTTCGGGTATGACGTCGCCAGCACGTCTAACGATCACTGTGTCACCAATGCGAACGTCCTTGCGACGGGCTTCGTCTTCGTTGTGCAGCGTTGCATTGGTGACCGTGACACCACCGACAAACACGGGCGCCAACTTGGCCACCGGCGTTAGCTTTCCTGTGCGCCCGACTTGCACGTCAATGCCTAGGACGGTGGTGAGTTGTTCTTGCGCCGGGTATTTATGAGCCACCGCCCAACGCGGTTCGCGTGTCACAAACCCTAGCTGGCGTTGCAAAAGTAGGCTGTTGACTTTGTAAACCACGCCATCAATGTCGTAGGGCAGTTGGTCTCGGGTTTCACCCATGTACTGATGAAATGCCACGAGCTCGGCAGCACCACGAACCACTTTGGTTTGCTCCGCCACAGGGAAGCCCCAAGCTTTCAGTGTCATCAGTAATTCGAAGTGCGTGTTAAACGCCGGACCACCCTGCGCTGGAGCCGTGACCTCGCCCAACCCGTAGGCAAAGAAACTCAGCCGTCTTTGGGCGGCAATTGCGGGGTCCAGTTGACGTACACCGCCGGCAGCCGCATTGCGTGGGTTGACAAAGGTTTTTTCACCCTTGGCACCAAGCGCCATCTTTTCACGCTGTCGTTCGTTGAGAGCTTCGAACTCGTCACGCCGCATGTAGACCTCACCGCGGACTTCGAGAACAGGTGGAATAGCAGGGCAGGCATTCCCCTTTGTGCCGGCACTCAGACGCAAAGGGATCTGACGAATCGTGCGGATGTTTTGCGTCACGTCTTCACCGATCTCACCGTCACCGCGCGTGGCGGCTTGCACCAACACGCCGTTTTCATACCGCAGGTTCATGGCCAGACCGTCGAACTTAAGCTCGGCGACGTACTCGACTGGCGGATCGGCAGGGGTTAGACCCAGCTCGCGACGTACGCGAGCGTCAAAATTTTCAGCCCCAGTCGCTAGGGTGTCGGTCTCAGTGCGAATGCTCAACATCGGAACCGCATGACGAACGCTGTCGAACTGTCCTAGTGGCGCACCACCGACACGACGAGTGGGGGAGTCGGCGCTGCTCAGTTCGGGATGTGCCAGCTCAAGCGCCTGCAATTCCGCGAATAAGCGGTCGTACTCAGCGTCTGGAATCTCCGGCTCGTCGAGCACGTAGTAACGATGGCCGTGGTGTTGCAATTGCTCACGAAGCGACTTGACGCTTTCAACGAGTGCCGTTTCAGTGAAGAGATCAACAGGTACTAAAGTCAAGATCAGGTGCGTTTAGGAAAAAAGGCGCCGGCCCAGCAGCGAGCCGGCGGAGAGTTCACGCGCATCGAGCGTGTCATAAAGTTTCTCGAGATCGGCGTTGATGACCTCCATGGCTTCAGCCCGAATGCGGCTGCCGTTGTCATCCATGATGACACCGTCCATGGCAGACGCCAGCGCCAAGGCGGCTTCACACATGCGTGCAAATGGCTGCTCACTACGGGCGACCTGCGGGACATCTAGCGACAAGGTCACTTCTCGAAGGGCCGTCTGCTCGGGATCCTCAGACATGGCTGCTTGAGAATCAAACGACAAACCCAAAATCGGTGCCTGAGCTTGTGCCCCGGGCAGCACCATGCGGCCAGGAATCGCACCAGCCACAAAGCCGATGCGAGACGCGTTTTGCTGAACATAGCCAGGACTCCAAGCGATGCTTGCAGCACGCAGGGTGAAGCTCAACTGAGCGTCATGGTCGCTCGCAAATTGATCCAATTCACGGGCGCGCGCCACCTCGTCATGCATCTCCGGAAACTCAGGTTCACCGTTGACGGCATCGGCAAAAGCTTGCGCCTTCATGACAAATTCTGAGTATTCAATCTGATTCAGGGCCCCCGTTCGGTTAGCCAGTTGCACACCGGCTTGAAAAGCACTGTAACGTTGGCCGGCAGCAGGCACTTCCCACTCACCAGTTTCAATGCTCAGACCCTCAACAGCAAATGGTTTACTGCCTGCACGACGCGTGGCCGGCATGGCAGCCAAAGCGGCTTCGCCAGACACTTGGGCATCAACAGCAATGGCGGCAATGACATCGATCAAAGCGTCCAGGCCGACTTTTTTCTCAGGCAATGTCAGGGTCGCCAGCGCTTCGAGGCTACTGTCAAACTCGGGCTCCTGGCGCTCAAGGGAAGCGCCGCTGACGGACGGCTCCTTGACAGTCCCGGCCATGACGTCCGCCATTTGACTGGCTTTTTTAGGCAGATTTCTCCGTGACGTCCAAGTTCCGTGTCCCAGCACAGCGGCCAATATAAACACGCCCAGAATAGCCAAACTGATTTGTAAGGTGCTCATGCGATGAGTGTTTCTGAAAAACCAAGAGCTGCTTCCATGTCAACAGCCACAATGCGCGAAACGCCCTGCTCCTGCATGGTGACGCCGATCAATTGCTCGGCCATTTCCATGGCGATCTTGTTGTGGCTGATGAAGAGGAACTGAGTCGACTTACTCATGCTGGCGACCAGCTTGGCATAGCGTTCAGTGTTGGCGTCGTCGAGAGGGGCGTCAACCTCGTCCAGCAAACAAAACGGCGCGGGGTTGAGTTGAAAAATAGCAAAAACGAGGGCAATGGCCGTCAGCGCTTTTTCACCGCCGGAGAGCAAGTGAATCGTCTGATTTTTTTTCCCCGGTGGTTGCGCCATGACCTGCACGCCAGCATCCAAAATTTCCTCGCCGGTCATGACCAGCCGTGCATTGCCACCGCCAAAAAGCTCGGGGAACATCTTGCCGAAGTGACCGTTAACCACCTCAAACGTGCTTGACAACAGCTCGCGTGTTTCAACGTCGATTTTTTTAATCGCGTCTTCCAGCGTCGTCATGGCCTCGTTCAAGTCGGCCATCTGCGCGTCTAGGAAACCTTTGCGTTCGCGTGCCGCACTGAGTTCATCCAACGCGGCCAAGTTGACAGCCCCGAGAGATTGAATCTCACGGTTGATACGGTCGATCTCACTTTGCAAGCCGGTCAAGCGCACATTGCCGGTTTCAATCGACAGCTGAACTGCGGCTAAATCGGCCTGTGCGTCGTTGAGCAGTTGGGCGTATTGCTCAAAGCCCAGACGTGCGGCCTGTTCCTTCAACTGAAATTCAGTGATGCGTTGGCGCAGCGGGTCCAGTTCGCGCTCAAGCTGCAGCCGGCGCTCATCGCTGGCGCGCAGCTTAGCGCTGAGGTCGTCGTACTGGCTACGTTTGGCCCCCAGATCTGCTTCACGTTCCAGCTTGATGCTCAAGGCGTTTTGCAAACCTGCTTGCGCTGCCGCATCAGTCAAGCGTGAGAGTTCTTCTTTGGCGCGTTGTCCTTCATCGGCCAGAGAAGCAGCTTGCTGCGCAGCGATCTGAATCGACCGGGCTAATTCGTCGCGCCGTGACGCCAAGCTTCGAAGCGCAAATTGAGCTTCTTGCGACTGACGTTCAAGCATGCGTTGTTGTTCGCGTGACTCATTCAGCTTGCGCTCAGTCTCAATCACCCGGTCATCTAATTGGGCGTGACGTTCCTGGCTGTCGGCCAACTGCATGTCAAGCTCTTCAAATCTGCCTTCAGCGGTCACGCGGCGCTCTTGCAGTTCGTCCATCTGCGCATCGATCTCTTGCAAGTCACCTTGAATTTGTTCGCTGCGAGCCCGGGATTGCTCGGCCAATTGCGTCAAGCGAAGCACTTCAACCTGCAAACCATGCGTGCGGCTTTGGCCTTCAGCCGCATCACGACGGGCCGACACCAACTTCTGCGCTGCGTCGGCATAAGCCGCTTCGGCGCGCGCCAGTGCACTGCGGGCTTCGTCTCCGATCAACGCTTGTGCACGCAACTGCTTGTCGAGATTTTCAATCTCTTGCGCCCGTGCCAGCAGCCCAGCTTGCTCAGAGTCTTGCGCGTAAAAACTCACACTGTGTTGCGTCACGGCGTGCCCGCCCTGCACATAAATCACCTCACCAGCCTGCAGCTTGGCGCGTGCACTCAAGGCATCATCCAAGTTGCCGGCGGTGTAGCAGCCCTGCAGCCAATCAACCAACAATGCACTTTGGCCAGCGTCTGACAAACGCAGAAAATCTGCCAACGGTTTTAAACCAGCGGTACTGGCTCGGACCGCGGCACCCGCCACCGGCGGCGCGTAAAAAGAGAGCTTCGCGGGTGGCGCATCGCGGCCATCGGTGCCGGCAAAGCCTCGCACCATCTCCAGCCGGCTGACCTCCAGTGCGCCAAGGCGCTCGCGCAAAGCGGCCTCAAGCGCGTTTTCCCAGCCTTGTTCAACGTTGATGCGGCTCCACAAGGCCTGTAAAGAATCAAGTCCATGCTTGGCCAGCCAAGGCTTGAGCTTGCCATCGGTTTTGACTTTTTCTTGCAGCGCCTTGAGCGCTTCCATGCGTGCCGAAAGGTCTGCTTGACGGGAAGATTCACTGTTAACGACTTGCTGCTTGTCGCGACGGTCTTGGTCAAGTTGAGGCACGCGGTCGGTCAGTTCTTGCAGAACGGCTTCGACCATTTCCTGGCTCTCTTGTGCGGCCGTGAACTGCTCGGTGAGGTTCACCAAGCGAGCTTCGTCAGGGGCGTTCAGTGCATTGCGATCAGCCAGCAGACGTTCACGCCGAACGTCGAAGGCCCGGCTTTGCTCTTCAATGTTGCGTTGATCTGCGGCCAACACCTGTATTTGCTGCTGCACCTGCGCCACGCCGCTGCGCTGCTCGTTGGCTTTGGTTTGAGCACTGCGCAGGGCTTCTTCAAGTGCCGGCAATTGACCCACACGGTCTTCAGTTTGGGCCGCTAATAACTCGGCTTTTTCTTCCGCATCGACGGCCTGCCCCGCCAAGCTTTCGGTTTCAACAGCCGCGTCTTCTTGCCGCGTCGCCCATTGGGCGGTTTGCTCTTTGAGCTGCGCCAAGCGCTGCTCGACGCGCAAGCGGCCATCGACCACAAAGCGGATTTCAGCTTCCAAACGACCCACTTCAGCGCTGGCTTCGTACAGTTTGCCCTGCGCCTGATTCACTTGGTCCCCTGCCGTGTAGTGCGCCTGCCGAACGGTTTCGAGGTCGGCTTCGATATGACGCAAGTCGGCCACGCGGCTTTCCAAATCGTTGACGGCTTTTTCTGAGTCGGCCTTGACCTTTGACTGGTCCGCCTCACTCTCAGTGCGTTTCATGAACCAGAGCTGATGCTGTTTAAGCGTACCGTCAGCCTGCAAAGTGTTGTAACGCATAGCCACTTCAGCCTGCTTTTCAAGCTTGTCGAGGTTGGCGTTCAGCTCACGCAAGATGTCATCGACGCGGGTCAGGTTTTCACGTGTGTCAGACAAGCGGTTGGCGGTCTCACGGCGGCGCTCTTTGTACTTTGAAACACCTGCGGCTTCTTCCAGAAACAGCCGCAACTCTTCAGGCTTTGACTCGATGATGCGGCTGATCGTGCCTTGCCCAATGATGGCGTAAGCGCGTGGGCCGAGACCCGTGCCAAGGAACACGTCCTGCACGTCACGGCGACGCACCGGTTGGTTGTTGATGTAGTAGCTCGAGGTGCCATCGCGGGTCAGCACGCGCTTAACGGCGATTTCGGCAAACTGTCCCCACTGTCCCCCCGCACGGTGATCGGCGTTGTCAAACACCAACTCAACGCTCGAGCGACTCGCCGGCTTACGCGTGTTGGTGCCATTGAAGATAACGTCTTGCATCGACTCGCCGCGCAATTCAGAGGCTTTACTTTCGCCCAGCACCCAGCGCACGGCGTCCATGATGTTGGATTTGCCGCAACCGTTCGGCCCGACCACACCGACGAGCTGACCTGGCAGCACGAAGTTGGTCGGCTCGGCAAACGATTTGAAACCGGAGAGCTTGATGGAATTAAGACGCACGGCAAACCCAAAATGGAGGAATAGTCCTGATTATTACCCGAGCCCCGACGTGTCAAGGGGATGGGTACGGTCAAGTCTTTCAGGGGCGAACTGGTAAATAGTCGAACACAACATAGCTAAACGGCACGTGCTTTGGAAACCACAAACCCTGACTTTGGACGGTGATGCGAATTACCTCACCCGATTGACCTTTGGTTTGAAGCCAGACTTGCATTTTTTGCTGGCAACCGCTATCGATAGGTTTGTCAACCTGGCCCATCGGGCACAACAACAATCCGCCTTGCTGGGCCCAGTTCGCCACAGGATTAACGGTAGCGGGGAATTGATCGGGAACGCCAGGGACAACTTTGATGCTCGCATCACCATAAAAAGCCAGCAGCGCGTTTTCGGCCCAAGCACCCCCCACCCAACGCAGAGGCTGGTCAGGATGTCTTTCATGCCAACCACTCAGAATGGCAATTGCAGCCTCTCGACGCGGCATGTAATGGCTGTAGGAGCCATTTAGGGCCGCGTACCAAGCATAAAAGGGGCTGAGCAGCAGCACCATCAGGCTGCAAGCCAGCATGCAGTTCCGGATTCGACGGGTCATGACCATGATGCCCAGGGTGTCGGGCTTGCCCGCTGTCAGGTTGCGAAGCCATAACAAAGGAAAACCAAAGCCAACCGGAATAGCCCAAGGCAAGGACAGCGCCACAAATCCCGTCACGCCAAACACCAAGGTGATGAACCAAGGAAGGATGGCCAGCCAAAACAAGGTGTCATCCCAGCCTTGTGGCAGCCAGCAACGCAGCAGCCGCAAAGGAACGCCGCGAAGGCGCTGGCGCAAATCGGGTTGGCCGGGTGCAACAAGCCCTGCACACAGCAGCCAAGGAAGCAGCCAATAAGCGATCGGCGCAAGTGCAAATTTGGACATCTGCATCCAAGCCGTACCGTCCTTGCCACCTTGTTCGCCAACGTAGTGCAAGGTGACGTAATCATGCGCTCGCAGCCATTGCAGATGCGGCAGCAGAGACAACCCAAACACCAATAAGGCGAGCCAAGGTTTGAGTGTTAAAAACCAGAGTCGTCCCTCTTTACTGGCAAAAGCAGCGAGAAAAATGCCCAGCAAAAACACACCGCTGTAATACTTGCCCAGCATGGCCAAGGCCCCCAGCAGCCCCAAAACCACAGACCAGAGCCAGCCTGAACGGCCGGATTTTCTGACGCTGTTTAGCCAAGCCACGGCCACCCATGGCCACAGACTCAGCAAAATCGCATTGGCATTGAACTTCGCGGCCAACGTACTGTACGGAAACGCCATGCACAGCAGCAATGCGCTAGCCAAGGCTAAGTTGGGCAAACGCAAGGAATGCGCTAAACGGTAAACCCCGAACAGTCCAATCGCCACATTCAGATACGACAGCAGGTAATACGCGATATCTCGGGTCGGAAAAATATCAAACCAGAGGCCCGTGACCCAAGCAAAAAGAGGCGGGTGCTTGGTGCTTCCCCATGCCATGTTTTGGCCCCATGCGTAGTTTTCTAACATGTCGGCGTAGTGGTCTAAGTTGCTGTCGGCTATGCCGCGGGCAAGTACCCAGACCAAGACATGAAGTCCTAAAAGACTCCAAATGCTGAACATCGTGCCTGTATTTTTAGAGTGATCCGAAGGCAGCGAGTTATTTTTCAAGTGGTGGGGCATCAATGAGAGAGCGAAAATTATAGGTGTCGATGCGATTGGGCGCCAAATCACCTCCCATCCTCGATAATGCCCGGATGAATCCTCTGCTCTCCCGTCTGCAGCCCTACCCTTTCGAGCGGCTGCGCCAGCTTCACGCCACGGTCATCCCGAACCCGGCATTTCGGCCCATCAGCTTGGGCATTGGCGAGCCACGCCACGCCACGCCGGAGCTGATCAAAGCAGCGCTGACCGCCAGCTTGGCGGGTTTGGCCAGCTATCCAGGCACGCTGGGCGAGCCAGTGCTGCGGCAATCGATGGCGGCCTGGTTACAGCGGCGTTATAGCGTCACAGTGGATCCAGTTAAACAGTTGCTGCCAGTGAATGGCTCACGTGAAGCGCTGTTTGCGCTGACGCAAACCATCATCGACCCGTCGCGGGCCGGGGCTACGGTGGTGTCACCCAATCCGTTTTATCAAATTTACGAAGGTGCTGCGTTGCTGGCTGGCGCTGACGTTTTTTATGCGTCCAGCGACCCGGCGCGTAACTTTGGTATCGACTGGGCCGCTGTGCCCGAAGCCGTGTGGGCCAAGACCCAGTTGCTCATCGTCTGCTCGCCTGGCAACCCGACCGGCTCGGTCATTGGCTTGGCTGAATGGAAACAGCTGTTTGAGTTGAGCGACCAATATGGCTTTGTGATCGCCTCGGACGAGTGCTACAGCGAGATCTACTTCCGAGAAGAAGCGCCCTTGGGCAGTCTTGAAGCGGCGACGGCTTTGGGCCGGCACGACTTCAAAAACCTGGTCGCGCTCACCAGCCTCTCCAAGCGCAGCAATGTGCCGGGCTTGCGCAGCGGTTTTGTCGCCGGTGACGCCGCCATCATGAAAGCGTTTTTGCTTTATCGCACTTACCACGGTAGCGCCATGAGTCCGGTAGTTCAAGCCGCCAGCCGCGCAGCCTGGGACGATGAAGAGCACGTCGTTCTGAACCGCGAGCTGTACCGGCAAAAGTTTGCCGAGGTCACGCCGCTGCTGGCCAGCGTGATGAACGTCGCCTTGCCTGATGCTGGTTTTTATTTGTGGGCTGAAATTCCGGCTGCCTTTGCCGGTTCGGACACTGATTTTTCCAGCCAGTTGCTGGCTCAATACAATGTGGTCGTTTTGCCAGGCAGCTACTTGGCGCGCGAAGCGCTTGGTGCCGATGGCAAACTTGTCAACCCTGGCGCTGGCCGGATTCGCATGGCCTTGGTGGCAGAAACCGCTGAATGCCGAGAAGCGGCCGAACGCATCGTGCAGTTTTGCAAGTCTTTCCCCGCAAAAACGGCATGAAACGGCTTGAACCTCTTTTCTCTCTGATTTTTTTAAACTTCACCTGAAATAAAAACCGACATGACACAAGACAACCTGCAAAGCACCATCGACGCCGCCTGGGAAGACCGCGCCAATCTGTCGCCAAAATCGGCGTCCAAAGAAGTGCTGGACGCCGTCGAACATACGATCTCCCAGCTTAACAACGGCAGCTTGCGCGTCGCCACCCGTGAAAGCGTCGGCGTCTGGACCACCCACCAGTGGATCAAAAAGGCTGTGCTGCTCAGTTTTCGCCTGAAAGACAACGCCTTGATGCGCGCCGGCGACCTCGGCTTTTTTGACAAAGTACAAACTAAATTTGCGCACTTGAGCGAAGAAGAGATGCGTGCCACGGGCGTGCGCGTGGTGCCGCCTGCTGTGGCGCGTCGCGGCAGTTTCATCGCCAAGGGCGCCATTTTGATGCCCAGCTACGTGAACATCGGCGCTTGGGTGGGTGAAGGCACGATGGTGGACACCTGGGCAACCGTTGGTAGTTGCGCCCAAGTCGGCAACAACGTGCATTTGTCTGGCGGTGTCGGCTTGGGTGGCGTGCTCGAACCGCTGCAAGCCAACCCCACCATCATTGAAGATAACTGCTTTATCGGCGCCCGGTCTGAAGTCGTTGAAGGCGTCATCGTTGAAGAAAACTCGGTCATTTCGATGGGCGTTTACATCGGCCAGAGCACCCCGATTTATGACCGCGAAGCTGACACTGTGACCTACGGCCGTATTCCTGCCGGTTCGGTGGTGATCTCCGGCAACATGCCCAAGGCCGGCGGCAAATACAGCTTGTACTGTGCAGTCATCGTCAAAAAAGTCGACGCCAAAACGCGCGCAACCACCAGTCTGAACGACTTGCTGCGCGACTGAACAAAAATCAAACTGGAACCCGCATGAGCGCCACCCTGCACCTGACAGAGCAACTGATCTCGCGCGCCTCGGTCACGCCCGAGGACGCGGGCTGTCAGGCGCTGATCGCGGCGCACTTGAAGCCGCTGGGTTTCGTCTGCGAAACCATCGTCAGCGGACCTGAGGACTTTCGCGTGACGAATCTGTGGGCCAAGTTCACGGGCCAAGCCAGCGCGCAAGGCGCAGCGCCAACGCTGGTGTTCGCCGGCCACACCGACGTAGTGCCGACCGGCCCGCTTGACCAGTGGACAACGCCGCCCTTCACGCCCAGCCACCGAAATGGCGTGTTGTACGGACGCGGCGCCGCCGACATGAAAAGCTCGATCGCGGCTATGGTGGTGGCGGTTGAAGAGTTTTTAGCAGCCAACCCCAACCCGGCCTTGTCGATTGCGTTTCTCATCACCAGCGACGAAGAAGGCCCGTCACGCGATGGCACGCTGGTGGTCTGCGAACAACTCAAGGCACGCGGTGAAGTGTTGGACTACTGCATCGTCGGTGAGCCAACCTCCGTCGATCAACTCGGCGACATGATCAAAAACGGTCGCCGCGGCACGCTGGGCTGCAAGCTCAGCATCAAGGGGCTGCAAGGCCATATTGCTTACCCACACTTGGCTATAAATCCGGTGCATCTGTTCGCGCCTGCCCTGGCTGAACTGGTCGCCACCGAATGGGACCAAGGCAACGCATTTTTCCCGGCCACCAGCTGGCAAGTCTCCAATATTCACGGCGGCACCGGCGCGACCAACATCATTCCCGGTGAGTTGGTGGTGGACTTCAATTTCCGTTTCTCAACGGAGTCGACGGCTGAAGGTTTGAAGCAGCGCCTTGAAGCCGTCCTAAAAAAGTTCGAACTCGACTACAGCCTGCAATGGACCTTGAACGGCGAGCCGTTTTTGACCACGCCCGGCGAACTGGTGCAAGCTGTACGCGACGCGATTCAAGCTGAAACCGGCCTGCAAACGGAACTATCGACCACCGGCGGCACCAGTGACGGCCGCTTTATCGCCAAAATTTGCCCGCAGCTGATCGAGTTCGGTCCAATCAACGCGTCTATCCACAAGATTGACGAGAACGTGTTGGTGAGCTCGCTGGACCCGCTGAAAAATATCTACAAAGGCGTACTTGAGCGTCTTGCCGCAGCATGACCGCAGTCAACGTAGAAACTCTGATTGAGCGAATGGCAGCGCGGCTTGAGTCCGCTGGATTGACGCCTCTCGATGGTTTTGGCCACGGCACACAAAGCGCCTTTGACGAAGCCGCTTGGCTGGTGTTGTGGCGATTGGGCTTGCCGCTGGATGACCTCGACAACGTCGCTGTGCGAATTGTCACTGAGCAACAAACCGCCCAAGTTGAGGCCTTGATCGAGCAGCGCATCAGCACCCGCCTGCCGGCCGCTTACCTTACAAAAGAAGCTTGGCTGCAAGGCGTACCGTTTTATGTCGACGAGCGCGTCATCATCCCGCGCAGCTTCATCGCCGAGTTATTGGCCGATGGCAGCATCGACCCTTGGCTGAGTGAAGACACCTCCCGCGTGCTGGACCTGTGCACCGGCAATGGCAGCTTGGCCGTGCTCGCCGCCATGACCTACCCGGACGTGGCCGTTGACGCCGCTGACATCAGCTCGGATGCCTTGGCCGTGGCCCGCATCAACGTTGAACGACATGCGCTGACAGACCGAATCACGCTCATTGAGTCCGACGGACTGGCCGCTTGCCAGGGCCTCTACGACCTTATTTTGTGCAATCCGCCCTATGTCAATGCGGGCAGCATGGCGACTTTACCGGCTGAATTCAGGGCCGAACCGTCTTTGGCGCTGGCCGGTGGCGAAGACGGCATGGACTTCATCCGTGCTTTATTTAATGACGCAGTGCAGCATTTGAGCGAAAATGCCGTGTTGGTGCTGGAAATAGGCAACGAGCGCGAGAATTTTGAACGCGCTTTCCCACAGTTGCAGCCGCTCTGGTTTGAGACCAGCGCAGGCAGTGACCAGGTGATGTTGATCACCCGCCAGCAACTGGCTTGAATTTTTTGAATCGCCGTCTTCTGGAGGCCATTAGGCTTTGACGGCAGCGCTAACACCTCACGGTGACAGTGCCTTTTCCTTTTCTTTTGTCTGCTTTTCAATGATTACCCTTAAAAATGTGGTGCTGCGCCGTGGCGCCAAAGTGATTCTCGACAGCGCGTCGATCAGCCTGAACCCGAGCGAAAAAATCGGCTTGGTCGGCCGCAATGGCGCGGGCAAGTC